>JAUVQD010000122.1 GCA_030598355.1 Actinomycetes bacterium | reverse complement strand
CTGAATATACCGAGGGTCAAACTGTGAAGGTAATACATGGTCCGCTAGCAGATTTCACCGGGACAATTTCTGAGATAAACCTTGACCAAAGCAAGCTCAAAGTTTTAGTGTCTATTTTTGGAAGAGAGACCCCGGTTGAGTTGGCATTTAACCAAGTGGCAAAATTATGATGGGCGCATAGCCTGTCGTTACTATATTTATTTGGAAAAACAAAGGAGCTTATGAATGGCTAAGAAAGTGATAGCTTTAATAAAACTGCAAATACCGGCTGGCCAGGCCAATCCCGCGCCTCCAGTAGGTCCGGCCCTTGGTCAACACGGGGTCAACATTATGGAGTTTTGTAAAGCCTATAACTCGCAAACTCAGGCCCAGTCTGGAACAGTAATCCCGGTTGAGATCAGTGTCTATGAAGACAGGTCTTTCACTTTTATTACAAAGACACCCCCGGCAGCCGTACTCTTAAAGCAGGCCGCGGGGATCGAGAAGGGTTCGGGAGAGCCAAATCGGGAAAAAGTGGGCATGGTTAACAAGGACAAGGTAAGAGAAATTGCTGAAACAAAACTTAAAGATCTAAACGCCAACGATGTGGATGCCGCAATGAAGATAATTGAGGGAACAGCTAGAAGCATGGGCATCGAGGTAGGAGAAGGTACTTTTACGCCGCCGCCTCCGGAGCCTCAGTCAGATCAGGAGCCTCAGTCAGCTCCAGAACCTGAGTCAGCTTCAGAGACGGAATCAAAACCGGAATCTGATTAAGAACATATATAGATAAGAGATAAGAATCAGTTGGGAGGCCTTTTTAAGGCCGCTAGGACCACAGGAGAAACTAAGTGAAAAGAAAAAATGTTAAGTTAAGCAAGAAAAGAAAAGCCGCGTTCGACAAGGTTGACCACGAAAAGATGTACGCGCCCGCAGAAGCTCTAGGTTTAGCCAAAGATGTTGCAACCGCTAAATTTGACGAGACCGTTGAAGTCCATGTTCACATGGGCGTTGATCCTACAAAAGCCGATCAGCAAATTCGCGGAACCGTAGTCTTACCACACGGCACAGGCAAGACAGCCAAAGTTATCGTTTTCGCTCAGGGCGAAAAGGTCAAGGAGGCTGAAGAGGCGGGGGCCGATGAAGTCGGCGGCGATGAGCTGGTTGAAAAAGTCCAAAAAGGTTGGCTCGATTTTGAAGCGGCCGTAGCTACACCCGACCTTATGGCAAAAGTCGGCAAACTCGGCAAGGTGCTTGGGCCAAGGGGTCTTATGCCTAACCCTAAGACCGGTACGGTCACGTTTGATGTCGGAAAAGCCGTAAGCGATATTAAAGGCGGCAAAGTTGAGTACCGGCTTGATAAGTTCGCGATCATGCATTTAATAATCGGCAAGGTATCTTTTGAAGAGGATCAGCTGATAGCGAATTACAGTGCGCTCTTTTCAGAAATAATTAGAGAGAAACCCGCGTCCACTAAGGGTAAATATATTAAGTCAATATCAGTCTCAACGACTATGGGGCCGGGAATTAAGGTTGACCCTGTTAAAACAAGTAGTCTGGTTGGGGAAGAAGAATAGTCGATTAGTTGACAGATAGCAATTGAGTTTGCTAGATTCAATCGAGATCAAGGGTCAGCATTATCAGATGGCCTGTGAATAGAGAAGCCAGAGACAGTAGGGACTCTACTAAAAAAGAGTTTAAGAATCCTGCCGAGGCAATTTAGATTATCATTACTTGGTGATCAAAGCCTCTGCTGGAAAGTAGAGGCTTAATTATTTTCAAAATGAGCTTTTAGTTTTGATTAGAATCTCGGCTAGCTAGAGAGGAGTGAGATGAAAAAAACTGAAAAGGCAGAAGTCGTTAACGAAATAGAAGAAAAGCTAAAGAAGGCCGTTTCGGCCGTCTTAACAGACTATCGAGGGCTAAACGTTAATGATCTGGCCGAACTTAGGGGCGAGCTAAGAAAAGAAGGCGTGGAATACAAAGTATATAAAAACACGCTTATGAAAAGGGCGGTGGAAAAAGCCGACCTGGCAGAGCTGGCGACGCACCTAAACGGGCCGACAGCGCTCGCTTTTAGTTTTGATGATCCTGTGGCAGCGGCTAGGCTGGTAGCGGGTTACGCGAAGACCAATAAGGCTTTAAAGATTAAGGCCGGTTTGTTTGAAGGCCGTGTGCTCGGTGCCGCAGAGATGAAGATACTTGCGACCTTGCCGCCTAGGGAAGTTCTGCTTGCCAAACTTGCCGGTACGCTCAATGCTCCTATTTCGGGTCTTGTTAATACACTACAAGGACCGTTGCGCGGGCTGGCGATGACCCTCGGCCAAGTGGCCGAAGCGAAGAAATAAAGTTATTAAAAATTGTTGGAGAGTTTGAATAATATTCAAGGAGTAGAAAATGGCTAAAAAGGACGAGAAAATGACGACAGAGGAATTGATCGAAGTCGTAAAAGAGATGTCTGTGCTTGAGCTTTCAGAATTAGTAAAAGCCCTAGAAGAGACATTTGGTGTTAGCGCGGCTGCGCCCATGGCTGTTGCGGCAGCACCGGCAGCAGCTGGAGATGCGGCCCCTGAAGAGGAAAAGAGCTCTTTTGATGTTGTTCTTTCCGCTGCAGGTGACAAGAAGATCCAAGTTATCAAAGCTGTTAGGACAATTACAGGTTTAGGGCTAAAAGAAGCCAAAGCTTTGGTTGATCAGGCTCCAAAACCAATTAAAGAAGGCGTCAGCAAAGAAGAAGCCGAAAAGGCAAAATCTGATCTTGAAGAAGCCGGCGCGAGCGTCGAACTAAAATAAATATATATTTTAAGGTTCTAAAATATCTTTTTGATTAGGCACCGTCACAAATGGGTACTAAATAACATTGTCTGATGCATGGTTGAGGAGCTATTAATAAAAAAGTAAGGAACCAGTTGACTGACTGGTTTTGCTGTGCTATTTTCATAGTTTGTTGTTTTCCTGCTATCTGAAGAACGCAAGGAGTGATCTTATTGGCCAAAGTTACTGGTATTCGTAAACGACTGAGCTTTGCAAAGATACCAGACATTCTCGAAACTCCGAATCTTATCAACATTCAACGTCAGTCTTTTCAATGGTTTTTAGAAAAAGGGCTCAAACAAGCATTCAAAGATGTTTCACCTGTTCAAGATTTTACCGGAAACCTCTCCATTGAATTTGGCGACTATGAATTTGGCGATATCAAGTATTCGGTAGACGAATGTAAAGAAAAAGACATGACCTACTCGGCCCCGCTATTTGTCTGGGTTCGTTTCCTTAATAAAGAAACGGGCGAGATCAAAGAGCAACAAGTTTTTATGGGGGATTTTCCGTTAATGACGGCAAAAGGCACCTTTGTTATTAATGGCACCGAGCGCGTAGTGGTCAGTCAGCTAGTTAGGTCCCCCGGCGTCTATTTCAACAAGGACATTGATAAGGTAACAGATAAGTATTTATACGCCTGCAAGGTTATTCCGAGTCGCGGGGCTTGGCTTGAACTTGAGACCGACAAGAAAGATATAGTTTATGTAAGGATCGACCGCAAAAGAAAGCAGCCGGTAACGATTTTTCTGAAAGCTCTGGGTTTTGGTGACAACAAAGACCTGCTAAAACTGTTCAAAAACGCGGAGCCCATCAAGAATACACTTGAGAAAGATTATGTCGAATCAAAAGAAGAAGCGCTCGTCGAAATATATAAACGACTTCGACCGGGCGAGCCGCCAACGGTGGAGAGCGCAAAAACACTTATTGAGACGCTATTCTTCAATCCCAACAGGTACGACCTAGCCAAGGTCGGAAGATACAAGATTAATAAGAAGTTGGGCGGTAAAGCCGATGCGAATATGACAACTCTGACACACGACGATATCTTAACGACCGTTAAGTATCTTGTCGGTCTAATGGAGGGTGTCGGGGAAACTGACGACATCGATCATTTTGGCAATAGACGCCTTCGCTCTGTCGGAGAGCTGATTCAAAACCAATTCAGAATCGGTCTTGCCAGAATGGAGAGGGTTGTTCGAGAGCGAATGACAACTCTAGATATTGAAACAATAACTCCGCAAACATTGATTAATATCCGTCCAATTGTGGCGTCGATTAAAGAGTTTTTTGGTTCCAGTCAACTTTCTCAGTTTATGGATCAGACAAACCCATTGGCTGGCTTAACTCATAAGAGGCGTCTTAGCGCACTCGGACCTGGTGGATTATCTAGAGAGAGAGCCGGTTTTGAAGTTCGTGACGTGCACCCGTCTCATTATGGTCGAATGTGTCCTATCGAGACTCCCGAGGGTCCGAATATCGGGTTGATAGGGTCGCTGGCGACTTATGCGCGCATTAATGAATTTGGTTTTATCGAGACACCATATCGAAAAGTCAAAAAAGGTATTGTAACGGAAAACATTGATTATCTAACGGCAGACGAGGAAGACAAATATATTATTGCTCAGGCAAATGCGGTTATTGACAAAAAAGGTCGCTTCACGCAAGACAAGGTTTTAGTGCGTATCCGCGAAGACGTTGATACTGTGGAGCCTGATGTTGTTGATTATATGGATGTGTCACCGAGACAGACAGTTTCGGTTGCTACAGCCCTTATACCTTTTCTTGAGCACGATGATGCTAACCGGGCGCTAATGGGCTCCAACATGCAGAGGCAAGCGGTTCCGCTTCTGGAGACAGAAGCGCCGATTGTCGGCACAGGCATGGAGCACCGGGCCGTCAAGGACACGGGCGAAACCGTGGTGGCAGAGAAAAGCGGGAAAGTAGTTGATGTCGCGTCCGACTATATAGAAATACAAGAACGCGGAAAAGAAATTCATCGATACGAACTGCAGAAATATGATCGCTCTAATCAAGGTACTTGTATCAATCAAAAACCTATCGTCAATGTTGGCATGCAAATAGCGGCCGGCGATGTGATCGCAGATGGCCCGGCAACCAATGCCGGAGAGTTGGCGCTTGGGCGTAATTTGCTCGTCGCGTTTATGCCTTGGGAAGGTTACAACTACGAGGATGCCATCATAATCAGTGAACGATTAGTAAAAGACGATGTGCTGACATCAGTTCATATAGAAGAGCACGAAACCGAGGCCCGAGATACGAAGCTCGGAGCTGAGGAAATAACACG
>JAUVQD010000197.1 GCA_030598355.1 Actinomycetes bacterium | reverse complement strand
AAGCGTTTAGTGGCTGATCTCGACCTCATTGATGCGGTCGAGTTTGTGGGTCAGGTAAGCGGCGATGCTAAGCAAGATTTAATTGCGGGTGCCTGGGCCTTGCTTGTGACATCTAAGATTGAGGCTTTTCCGGTAACTCCGCTTGAAGTAATGTCTTTAGGGATTCCGGTTTTGGCTCCAAACTATGAGCCTTTTGTCGAGTTTATAGATGGCCAAAACAGCTTGCTGGTCGACCCCGAGAGCCCGCAAATGATTCTTGAGGCGCTCAAGACTCTTTTAGATGAAAAAGTTTATCAGCGTATATCGAGGCTTGCCAAAGAGACAGCGGCTAAGTTTTCACCAAGCAAAATAGTCAGTCTTTATCAAAGCGTCTATGAGGATGTTTTAGCTGAAAAAGGATTAAAAGGGCAGCCCGCTTACAGGAAAGATGTAAATGTCTAGTCAAAAGAAAACATGGATTATCGGTCTTGACGGCGCTAGTTTCGAGATATTAAGACCCATTATGGATGCAGGCAAGTTGCCGGTGTTGTCAGGCCTTCTTGAAAATGGCGCCAGTGGTGTTTTGCGGTCAACTGTTGTGCCGTTCACGCCGCAAGCTTGGGCCAGTGTGATGACCGGAAACAACCCCGGAAAACATGGAGTATTTGGATTTGTTCGTCAGACGCCCGGGCAGCCACCGGTTTTCTTAAGCTCAAAGGCTATCAAGGGCGATAAACTTTGGTCACTATTCAGTCGTCGGGGCTTAAAAAGTCTGGTTGTTAACGTTCCGGTCACATTTCCGCCGGAGCCGCTAAACGGCTCAATGATCACCGGCATGATGACGCCCTCGAAACAAGTCGAATTTACTTATCCGCCGGAGCTAAAAACCCGAATCCAAGATACGTGGCCGGACTATGTTATCGATATAACTTCAGGGCTAAATCGCAGTCGCGACCTGTCGATTATGGATGAGCTTGACGCGGCCCAGGAGACCAGGGCGGACTTATTGCTGAGCTTGATCAAAGAAGAAGAACCCGACTTTCTTTTCGCGGTCTTTGTCGGACCGGACCGGATACAACATGCCTTTTCTCAGTTTGTTAATCCGATCAGCACAGCCTATAGGTCGGAGCGGGCCGAAGAGTGGCGCGAACGCATCTATGAATCCTATGCGAAATTAGACGAGATTATTGGGCGATTGATAGCGTTAGAGCGGGATGCAAATATTATCTTCATATCGGATCATGGTTTCACTGTGGAAAGAGGTGCGTTTTATACCAATGATTTTCTTGTTTCTCAAGGGATGTTGGCTTTAAAACCGAGTGCGGGGCTAATGCCTGCCCGCTCAATTATTAGAAAACTTAATATTTCGGCTCTAAAGCGCTTTATTCCGAATAAGCTCATTAAGAAAACGATTAGCTTTACCAAAGAAGGAATAGATTGGTCTAAAACTAAGGCCTATGCGTCTTCTGTTGCCCAGCAAGGGATATATATTAATTTAATAGGGCGCGAGCCGGAAGGCATTGTGTCACGCGAAAACTATGAAGAGACGCGAGATACGATTATCAAGGCGCTTGATGGAATAAATGAGCCTAACTCCAAAAACAACATTCTTAAAGCGCACCGTCGCGAAGATGTTTTTAGCGGCCCGCACCTTGAGTCTATCCCCGACATTATCCTGGATTTTGAGCGATCCGGTCTCGAGTCAAAAGACTCTATCCTTGGCGGGCCTGCGGTTGAGTGGTCTGACGGGGGCTCAAGAGGCATTCATCATAGAGATGGGGTTTTTCTGGCGACAGGGCCCGATGTGCGAACAGGTGAATTTAACGGTCTTCTCTTGGAGGATATCGCTCCCAATATATTAGCCCTGGCTGGGATAAAACCTCCTGATAACATTGACGGACGGGTTAGGCCGGACATATTCAAGATCAAAGGCTTAGATAAGAACGATCAAGACGGAGTTGCGCCTGAGGAGCAGGTTGGGAATCGGAGTTCAAAGTGAAGGCCACCAAAAAGTTCGTTTCCCATGTTCGCTGGGCATATGTTGCAAAATTATTCTCTGCTAGCCTGGCTTTACCCTTATATATCATTTTGGCAAAAGGCCTTGGTCGTGAAAAGTTTGGGCTATTTGCTCTGACGCTTTCGTTACTAGTTTTCGTTCGCATACTTAGCGGTAGTGGCTTAGGACCCTCAACCGGCAAGCATATCTCTAACCTTAAGGGCGATGACCAAAAGTTGATGCCGCAGTTCCTAGCAGCCGGTTTTTGGGTTCAGATGATTTCGGCGGGGTTTTTTGCCATTCTTGTCTGGCTCTTCTCTTCGAAAATTTCAAACGTCTTCAGCAACGAAGCTCTGGCGCCGGCTCTAAAGATAGGCGCAATCATTCTGGTCTTTTTCGCTATTACAGAGTTTTCAAAAGCGGCTCTCCAGGGGCTACAACGCTTCGACGTTTTGGCAGCGGTTACAGGTGTCGAATTTGCCGGTAAACTACTATTCTCGGCGGGACTCACTTTAGCGGGCTACGGGTTAATCGGGGCGCTCGATGGTTTTGCGCTAGCTTTGGCGTTAACTTCTTTAGTGGCGTTCTTCTTCTTTGTTCACTTAGGCATGAGACTTCCGCGACTCGCCGCCGGGCAATGGCGCTCGGTCATGACATATAGCTTGCCCTTGATGCTAACGACTGCCGGTTTTGTTATCTATACGGAGCTCGATAATATCATGGTCGGTTATTATGCCGGCGTCGGAGCAACAGGTCTTTATTCCGCGGCCATGAATATCGCTCGCGCCATTCCGCTTCTGGCAGTTCCGATCGGACAAGCGGCTGCTCCAACCATTGTCAAGCTAGTTCAAAATCACGAACACGCCGCTGATTTTACAGATCGTTTGCTCAGATACGTAGTGGCTTCATTTTTTCCAATAGCCGTTGGTTTGTTTGTTTTAGCACCCAAGATAATGGTCTTAATATATGGTCGGGAATATCTAGCCGGCGCAAGCGCTCTTCGGGTCATGGCGGTATTTGTGCTTTCTCTGAGCACAGGGGTCGTTGTCACTCCAATCCTTGACTATTTGGGTAAGGCGGGTGTCCGGGCGATGTGGCTAACGATATCTGTAAGTATAAACGTAATCCTTAACTTTATACTTATACCGCGCTTTGGTGGCCTTGGCGCCGCGATTGCAACCGCGGTGACGCATGCCCCTTATGTTTTAAATAATGTTGGTATTTTGGCAACGACTGTGGGCTTAAGAAAAACTAGTGTCTTTGCGAGCTTAGGTAAAGTTTTTCTGGCCAGCGCGGCCGCCGGCCTTGCCGGTGTTTTTGCCTTATTTTGGTGGGATAGCCTGGTTGTGACGCTGGTTGTCGGCTTCTTATCCTATATGTTTCTGCTATTTGTCTCGGGGATACTCTCCCGCGGAGAAATTTCTGAACTTGTTGTTAAGTTGTTTGTTGGACTAAAAACCCAAACGCCCGTCGAGGGTGAAGAGGCAAGAGTAAAGAGTCAAGCATGATAAATAGCGTTATTCAAAAAGAGCGTATAATTCTTCCAGCGTTTATTCTTCTCGCGATTATCGTGCCACTAATCTCTATCCCTCAGTT
>JAUVQD010000217.1 GCA_030598355.1 Actinomycetes bacterium | reverse complement strand
CGCTGGAATCAGGATAGGTGAGGGAGGCCTTGTGGTTGACGCGGTAACGATTCTTGCAGAAGAGCGTGATCGACGTTCCTCAAACGAAGAAGAGAAAAAAGTTTTTGACGAGGCTATGAAAAAAGCAGGTGCAAAAGAAAAAGTTGAGAAGATTTTTTCATTGCTGGACCGGGAACAGAAAAAACAACAGGAAAATGTTGAACGCTATTTTGAGCTCTTGGGCGGCTACACAATCCCGACTTTAATTGAAATCCTGGTTGACGAAGAAAGGCGTGGACGAAGGCACCTGATTTGCAAGCTTTTGACAAGTTGCGCGGGATCTGCAGAAGGTCTTGTAGGCCAACTTAACGACCCTCGCTGGTTTGTAGTGCGCAACCTCGTATTTGTCCTCGGGGAGATTGGAGACGAGAAGTCGATTGTTTACCTGGAGAGGATAGCTAGCCACGAGGATGCCCGGGTTAGAGTAGAGATCATCAAGGCGTTGTCAAAGCTGGGTCCGTCGACTGTCCGCGTTCTTGAGGATATGCTCGAAGACAGGGATCATCACATCAAAGTTGAGGCGATCAGGGCATTGGGCAAAATAAAAAATCAAGACGCTATTGCCTCCTTGCTAAGCTTGGTAGAAAGTCGAGACCTTTTTCTACGGCAGGTAGATGTTAAATCAGAAGCGATATTGGCACTGGGAAAGCTGCAGGCTTACTCGGCTAAACCGATCCTAGCCAGAATGGCAAATCGACGCTCATGGCTATTTCATGGTAGAAACAAAAAGCTCAAAGAGGCCGCAACCCAGGCCTTGGCGCAGGTGGCGGGGGGCTGACATGAGTTTAGGCTTACTAAATAAAGAAAAGAAAATTCCGGCTCTTCTAATGACCATCGGAAAAAACATGGGTCTATATCCAGACGGCCATCCTGAAATTGCGAGCTTAGTTGATGAGCTTCATGAAGATATCAGCTCGCTTTTATCAGGACGGGAGCGGTTGACTTATAGTTTTCGCGACGGCCAGATATTTTTTGAAGAAGAAATCCTTATCGAGGAGAGTTTTAGCTGTATCGAGCTGACTAGCTGGTGTGAAGCAAAAAATATTGATAGGGTAATCTTCCTTCCGCAAGTTGATCGGGAAGAAATTATCAGGTTTATCTCGCTCTTGCGCATAAAGCCGGGCGCGGACGATTTCGATTTCAGCGCGGAGTTCAAGTTAGCCGGTTTTGCGCACATCGAAGTAAAAAAGCTCATCGCTGTTTCTGGAAAAGGCACTGACAAGCCGGGGGAAGATGAGAGACAAGGCGATATTAAGAAGTATGAATTGGCGACCGTTGTAATCAGCGATATTTTTGATAAGACGAGAAAGGCCGAGACGTTTGATCAAAGTAAAGTTGATGGCATTGTTGACTGGTTGGTCAAGGGTGTCTTGTCTAAGGATTCAAGTTTTGGGGCCTTAACTTCTTTGAAAAACTTTGATGATTATACTTGTCGCCATTCGATTAATGTGGCCATCTTGTCGCTTAATCTGGGCCTTAAGCTTGGATTGAGAGAGGAACAGTTGGTTTGGCTTGGCACAGGCGCTTTGCTCCATGATATCGGCAAGATGCATGTCCCTATAAAGATTTTAAACAAATCGAACAAGCTGACTCGCAAAGAATGGGAGATCATCAAGGCGCACCCGGTTGAAACTTTGAGGATATTATCAGGGTGGGCGTCAATTGAAAAATCGGCTTTGGCCATTGGTTATGAGCATCATATGGGTTGCGACTTAAGCGGTTACCCAGAAAGTCCAGGGGGAACGAGACCACACGTATTTAGTCGATTAGTCCAAGTGGCTGACGTATATGACGGCTTAACTTCAGAGCGCGCTTATCACACCCCATTTTCTCTGGCGGAAGCTCAAAACTATATGCTAAATGAGGTGGAAAAGGGGCTAGATCAGACAATGGTCAAGTTGCTTGTCGACTAGCGCTCTATCTTTAAGAATGGAAATAGTTCAGCACACTTAAGGCAGTCAGGCCCGCAATGGCAAGGATAGAAAAGCCTGCAATTATCTTCTTTATCTTTTTGGACCAGCTAGTTTGAGTCCATATGTACCAAGGTATTACCGTCCACATAAGAATCGCGCCAAAATAGATTCTCAAGCAGCAGTTAAAAGGATCAAACCAGCTGATCAACTTATCCAAAAGCTCACCTTATATTTCGTTCTTAGTTGTCATAACTATCCTAATACATTACCTTTTATAAGTCCGACTTGTATTTTTTAGAAATTATCAAGGGTGGTTGTTATCGGAAAGATCAACAAAAAAATTCTTTTTCGCGTGATCTTATTCTTCCTGGTTCTCTTACCCGTGTTTCGCATCGAAGACTTCTACCAGCACTTCTATCTATTTTTAACCGGGAGCATGCTGGGGAATGTAATCACAAATCACTGGGGTATCGCGGCCGTCAATATTCTCTTGTTCACGGCATTTCTTGTTCCCCTTACGTTTAGACGAAAAGCGGATTGGTCGGAATATGGCCTTGTCGGTGGTTTCTTTGTCTCTTTGTTTGTTGAAATGTATGGAATTCCACTAACAATACTATTGGTCGCGAAATATTTCTTTTCCCCAAGTCAGGCAAGCTCCCCTGGAAATATAGTTGAGTTCAATTTTCTTGGCGCCTTCGGGATGAATTTGGCGATGGTTTACGGGGCCATTTTTTTGGTCATCGGATCGCTGCTGATAATTGTTGGCTGGATAACCCTCTACCGCAACGTCGACACGGGCGCGTCGCCCGTTATGACTGGAATATATTCTTATTCAAGGCATCCGCAATACCTAGGTTTTATTCTGGTTATTTTCGGGTGGTTTATTAGCTGGCCGTCTATTATTTCAGTGATATTTGTTCCGATTCTTATATATAAATATGCCAAACTTTGCCGGATAGAGGAAGCGGACATACCGAGTTCCGCTGAATACGATGAGTACAGAAGAAAAGTGCCTCTTTTAATCTAAAACCCCGGGAAGCAAGCGACTAATCGATAACCAAGTTTAACTGCAAAGTTATGCTCAAGAACTCCAAAATATTCTCCGATAGTAGAGATAGTGCAAAAGTGCACCGGTTGTT
>JAUVQD010000060.1 GCA_030598355.1 Actinomycetes bacterium | reverse complement strand
CAATCAACAATATTGTCAATTTCTTCAGTTCACCGTTTTTTCGTTTTTTCCTGGTGCTTATAAGGGTCTTTCTTGTGGTCCTATGGGTCAGCGTTGTCTTCTGGACATATCGGGACGCGAAAAACCGGGGAACGATGGCGGTTTATTGGTCGATAGTCACTTTTGTTTTTCCTTTGCTGGGCTTATTGATCTACTTGGTTGTCAGGCCTCCTGAATTGGTCGAAGAAACGAAAGAGAGGGAGCTCGAGATTAAGGCCAAAGAATCCAGCTTGGCTCGCAGCGGTGTTGTCTGTTCAGCCTGCATGAAACCCGTGGAGTCGGAGTTTCTTATCTGTCCGTATTGTCTCAAAAAACTCAAAAAAGCGTGTCCGGAATGTGAGCACGCGCTTAGGCTAAACTGGACTATCTGTCCATACTGCCAGGCATCTCAGTGAACAGAGCTGATCTTCGCGCGCCTAAGGCGTAAAGAGTTTAGCACTACAGTCAAAGAACTTATGGCCATCGCGCCTCCAGCAAAAATCGGGCTCAACAAAATTCCATAAAACGGATAGAGGGCGCCGGCCGCGATCGGAATTAACGAAGTATTGTAGAAAAATGCCCAAAACAAGTTCTGTTTGATTATCTTGATCGTTTGCTTGCTGAGGCTGATAGCGCCAACAGCGGCCCGTAAGTCATCTCTCATTAATGTGATATCAGATGCTTCAATCGCGATATCAGTACCGGTGCCGATGGCTATGCCAATATCGGCTTGGGCTAGGGCAGGGGCATCATTGATTCCATCGCCGACCATAGCCACAATTTCACCTTCCGCCTGCAACTTTTTTATCTGCGCGGCTTTATCTTGAGGTAAAACCTCAGCTAACACTTTATCAATGCCAACATCTGCGGCTATGGCCTCTGCAGTGCGCCGATTATCCCCGGTGATCATCACAACCTTAATACCTAGTTGATGAAGTTGATCGACCGCGGCTTTTGAGTGGTCTTTCACGGTATCAGCAACTGCGATCAGACCAGCTAGCTTTCCATCAATCGCGATATAGACAGCCGTTTTTCCTTGTGACGATAGATCCCCGGCGCGCTTAGCCAGATCTTTATAATCAGCGCCTTTTTCGGTCATTAAGGCCGCGTTTCCAATTGCTATTTTTTGGCCGTTGATTTGAGCTTCAATCCCTTTTCCAGTGATCGAGTCAAATGCCGTCACAGGGTCGAGTTTCAAATTCTTTGCTTCAGCAGAACCAACTATCGCCTCACCGATCGGGTGTTCTGAGCTTTTTTCAGCCGCCGCTGTCAGCGCAAGAACCGTGTCCGCGCTGAAATCGCCGTGCGTCAAAAGATCAGTGACCGAAGGCTCACCCTCTGTTAAAGTTCCGGTTTTATCAAAAACGACGGCGCTTATTTTATGGGCGGTCTCAAGGGCTTCGCCACCTTTAATTAAGATACCGTTTTCCGCGCCGCGCCCAGTGCCGACCATAATAGCTGTTGGGGTCGCGAGCCCTAAGGCGCATGGGCAGGCGATGATTAGAACGCCGACAAAGTTTAAAAGAGCAAAAGTAAAAGCCGGCTCAGGCCCGAAGATTAGCCAAACCACAAATGTGATCGAGGCAATTGCTAGAACCGCCGGGACAAAATATGAGGCGATTATATCGGCCAGCCGCTGGATAGGCGCTTTAGACCCTTGAGCTTCCTCAACCATGCGTACAATATTTGCCAAGACGGTGTCGCCGCCAACTTTTTGAGTTTTAAAGGTGAAGGCGCCGGTTTTGTTGATCGTGGCTCCTATAACCTCGTCGCCGGGTTCTTTTCTAACCGGCATGCTTTCACCGGTAAGCATTGATTCATCAACGGCCGATGAACCCGTGTTAATTACGCCGTCAACCGGGATTTTCTCCCCCGGTCTGACTGTGATCAAATCACCGACTACCACTTCTTCAATGGGCAGATCAAGCTCTTTTCCGTCTCGGATCACCCGCGCTGTTTTTGCCTGCAGTCCCAGCAATTTTCTGATAGCCTCAGACGCTTGCCCCTTGGCGCTGGCCTCAAAGAATCTTCCAAGCAATATAAGCGTGATTATCATTGCTGATGTGTCGAAATAGACCGATCCGGCTCCAGCCGGAAATATTCCGGGAGCTAAGGTGAAGACAAGGCTAAAAAGATAGGCGGAGGACGTGCCGAGGGCGATTAGCGTATCCATAGTGGTTGTCCGCTGCTTAGCGGCGCCCCAGGCGCCAACATAAAAACGCCAGCCAGCCCAGAATTGGACAGGTGTTGCCAGTAAAGCCAAAGTGTAATGGTTCTTAAGGAGCGCGGGCGTCCACGGAAACCACTTAGTCATACTGCCGAGAAAGATGATCAACGAGAGGATTGCCGCGACTATGAGTTTGGTTTTTAGGTCGAGGAATTCTTCTCGCCGCACCTCTTTCTCTTGATCTATCGCCATCTCCGAGCCGCTTATTGTAAATGGCCTGTATCCGGCTTCCTTTATCGCGGTTTTAATTCTCTCTTCGTCGAGTATCTCCGGATTAAATCGCACATGTGCTTTCTCGTTTGAAAAGTCGACTTTGAAATCATCAACACCTTCCAGGCCGGAGAGTACTTTGCTGACCACACCGGCGCAGTGAGGGGAATGCATCCCTAAGATTTTGAGATTTACCTCATTCTTTGCTGTTTTTTCCGGGATGATCAGATCATAACCAGCGTCTTTGACAACTTGTTTAATGCCGCTTAAATCGACTTCATTGGCCTCGTAGACGATATGCGCGTTCTCAAGCGCCAAATTAACATTGGCCTCCTTGATACCCTCTGTTTTTCGCAGCACGTCTTCAACTCGGCCAACGCAAGACGCGCAATGAAGACCGGAGATAGGTACCGTTGTCTTTTCGATTGTCGACGCTTTTGATTTACTCACCCACTACACCCCCGTGAAGGATATAACCTTAAATTGACTGTTTTGTAGGACTGTTTTGTAGCATTATCCGGTAGTTTTATGTCATACCCAGGACTACCATTTGCAACCACCGTCGCAATGCGCGATTCTGGGAATCATAAACCTTGCCATCAATATCACCTCCTAAAGAAAGGGTTATATAGGGTATACCCCTAGGGGGTAACGTTTGTCAAGAAAAACTATCGCTTTAGTGGTTTTTTGGCTAAACTGACATCTGGAGATTTTGATCATGCAGCGACTAGGCAAGGGAGAATTAATGGAACGAACATTTGTAATGATAAAACCGGATGGAGTAAAAAAACAACTCGTGGGCGAGTGTCTCTATCGATACGAGGCAAAAGGTCTAAAAATAGTTGATCTACGGATGGAGAATCTGAGCGCCGATATCGCCAAGCAGCACTATGGCGAACATGTTGAAAAACCTTTTTTTGACGACCTGGTTAAGCACGTGACGTCAGGCCCAGTCGTCTTAATGGTCTTAGAAGGTGCGGGAGCTGTCGCCGCGGCCAGGAAATTAAACGGGGCGACGAATCCGCTTGAAGCCGATCCTGGAAGCTTAAGAGGAGAGTTCGCGCTGGAAATTACGGCTAATATCGTCCACGGCTCTGACTCTGTCGATAGCGCCAAGCGTGAAATTGGTATTTTCTTCCCGGAGCTGTAATCCTAAATGCTTGTCAACCGCGACCGCGGCTGTACGAAGTTAAACACTTCAACCGCCGCCAAAGCCGACGGTTACTTTCTCGCCCTCGACAATGACCGGCACAGTTCGCCCGCCGGATAACTTGGTCATCTCTTCCATGGCACTGGGGTCACTCAGCACATCAATCTCATCGTATTCTGCGCCTCTGCCGTCTAAATCTGTTTTGGCGGCGGCGCAGTAGGGACAGCCTGGTTTTGTGTATATTTTTATCTCAGTCATAAGGACATCATATCAGACCTGTCTTAATTTCCTAAGACGCGTTCCATAAGTTCTTTAGGTCTCTCGGGAGCTGCGTAGCCACATCTTGGCCTTGTTTTGATGGCAGTTGGCGCTTAAGGGCTTTGAAGACTCCTTGGGTCAGGTGTTCGGTCTCTGCCCGGCTTTCCAAATGCGCTCTGTTTTGGATTCGATCATAGAACTGACCTTTGGTCATTTTTTCCGGTCCGCGCCAGAGTGACACAAGTTTATCGGTAAGCCCGCGTGACCACAGCGGCTTGAGCTCTTTGGGAAGATCGGCTTCAATGCGCTCTGCTTGATCTTCCGTCAACCGCTCCTGAAGGGTTCTCAAAACAATGCCGGCTGCCATTTCCGCGTGTTTTGAATCCTTCAAGCCCAATTCTTTATTGATCACTTCAATAAATTTGTTCTTGGCCATCGTCGCTACCCGGCGGCCTTTTTTCTGGAAACTGTTACTTTGTTGACAACTTTTTCTACGCCGGGCTCATTCGCTGCGATCTCTTCAAGTGTCTGTTTTTCACGATCAGATGGCACGCGTCCTCGCAAAGTCACGACTTGATCAGCGGTGTCGACATTTATACGCGGGAGATGGCCCGTTTCCGGGTTTTCACCGATCTTTGTTCTGACTCGTTGCGTAACTACGTCATCAACATATCCATCTTCTCCTGGCACAAGGGTGAGCTGTTTTGCTTTGTGGGCCACTCCTTTAAGGCGATCTTCCTCGTATGCGGCTTTTGATTCGACGCGACGCTCGGTTGTCCGTATTTCCTTTTGGTAATGCTTAGTTTTATCGCGTACCCATGCGCGAGTTCCTCTCCCGGTCTTTGGGGCCGTTAAAAAACCTACACCTACCCCGGCGGCAAATATTAACGTTCTTACTATAGCGTGATGACCTTCTTCTTTTTCCATTATTCTCGTCCTCCTTGTCCTATTTTTTTATCCCGATACCTTAGTTTTAATCAAAATAATGCCAGCTAAACGATTCATTGACAGTCAAAAAAGCGTTTGTTAATATCAAGCTAATCTTATACAGAGGCGCAGATGAAGAAGAGTAGCTGACGGGTAAAAGCGAGCCGGGATAGTGAAAGCCGGCATAAGTCGGTGAAGGGGCTTCGGAGCCTTTAGAGAAATGAGAGGACAAACCTTAGTTTTTTGGTTGTCAAGTAGGGTGGAACCGCGAAAAGAGAAATCTTTCGTCCCTGCATCAGGGAGAGAGGTTTATTTTTTTTGGAGGAGAAGCCGCTAAGCTTCCAGGATATAATCCTAAAGTTGCAAAACTACTGGGCCGACTACGGTTGTTTGATATTTCAGCCATACGATGTTGAAGTAGGGGCCGGAACATTTAATCCAGCAACATTTTTAAAGAGTCTCGGACCAGAGCCGTGGCAGGTTGCTTATGTCGAGCCCTCCAGGCGGCCGACAGATGGCCGCTATGGTGAAAATCCCAACAGACTCCAGCATTACTATCAATTTCAAGTCATCCTGAAACCCTCACCTGATGACGTACTAGACATTTATTTCAACAGCCTGCGCGCAATAGGCGTAAAACCCGATGAACACGATATCCGCTTAGTCGAGGACGATTGGGAGTCGCCGACGCTGGGCGCGTGGGGTTTGGGTTGGGAAGTCTGGCTTGACGGCATGGAGATTACTCAATTCACTTACTTTCAGCAGGTCGGTGGAGTGGAATTGCCGCTTATTTCCGCGGAAATAACCTATGGACTTGAACGTATCGCCATGTATATTCAGGGCAAAGAGAGCGTCTATGATCTCATGTGGACAGACAAGCTGAAGTACGGTGATATTCATCACCGAGATGAAGTTGAATGGTCAAAATATAACTTTGAGATTGCTGATACCGATATGTTGTTTGGTTTGTTTGACAACTTTGAGGCTGAAGCCAAGAAGGCTGTCGGGGAAGGGTTGGTCTCACCGGCTTACGATTATGTTCTTAAATGTTCGCATGCTTTCAACATGTTAGACGCGCGCGGGGCCATAAGTGTTACCGAAAGAGTTCGGTTTATCGCCAGAGTGCGCGAGCTCGCTCGAGCTTGTGCTGCAACCTACATAGAGCAAAGGGAAGAAAATGTCTAAAACACTTCTCTTTGAAATAGGTACAGAGGAGATGCCGGCGTCCGCGGCTGCTTCCGGTGTGACCCAACTTGAACATCAGGCCGATACTTTACTGCGCGAATACCGGTTAAAGTCGGCTGGCCAAGACGCTAAAATTATGGCTCGGGCAACGCCTCGCAGACTGGTTTTGATCGTTAATGGTCTGGCGTTAAACCAGGAATCAGCTGAAGAGAGCGTAAAAGGCCCGCCAAAACGCGCGGCTTACGCAGAAGACGGCGCCCCGACTCCCGCAGCTGTGGGTTTCGCAAAGTCCCTGGGAGTAGAGCTAGACGATCTTGAAATCCGGAACGCGGATGGCGGCGAATATGTCTTCGCTGTCAAAAAGCATCCGGGTCTGGCAACAGAAAAAGTCCTGCCTGATCTTTTGACATCACTTATCAAGAGCCTGGAATTCACAAAAGCTATGAGATGGGGGAGCGGTCAAACAAAATTTATCCGCCCCGTCCGATGGCTGTTGGCCCTCTTTGGCGACGAAGTGGTTCCTGTTGAGTTCGCGGGTCTTGTTTCAGGACGTCAGACATTTGGCCATCGTTTTTTAGCAGAAGGGCCGTTTGAAATCGCACAAGCAGATGATTACGAAAAAACCCTTGGACAAGCGAAAGTAAAGTTTTCTAACGCGCCTTCAGCTGAGCTTAATCTCAGGGGTCAGATCGAAGCGGTCGCTGAAGCCGCCGGTGGTCGCGGCGCAATTGACGGTCGAATTCTTCATGAGGTCGTCTATTTGGTCGAAGATCCGCACGCAATTGTCGGTAGTTTTGACAAGGAATTTCTTAAGATTCCGCGCCAGGTTTTGGTCACTGCCATGGAATCTCACCAGCGTTATTTTCCTATTGAAAACAGCAAGGGCCAGCTACTGCCCCTTTTCGTTGTTGTTCACAACGGCGACCCTAAGCATAATGAGCAGATTAAGCATGGTCACGAACGGGTTTTAAGAGCCCGCCTGGCCGACGCGGCTTTCTTTTTCCACGAAGACACTAAGACGACACTTGAATCAAAGGTCGATCGGCTTAAAGATGTCGTTTGGCAGGCAAAGCTCGGAACCGTCTATGAAAAAACCGAACGCGCGCGGCGTCTCGCCAACCGGCTCGCCGGTTTAATCGGTCTTGACGACAAGAGCAAAAAGAAGATTGATCGGACAATTCTACTGGCTAAAGCAGATCTTACGACCTTAATGGTGATCGAATTTACAGATCTTCAAGGGGTGGTCGGAAAAGAATATGCTTTGGTTGATGGTGAGGAAGCAGAAGTCGCTGAAGCCATCAAGGAGCACTACCAACCCAGGTTTGCGGACGACGAGCTACCTAAGACAGTAGTTGGCCAGGTCGCGGCATTGGTCGATAAAACAGATTCAGTCGTTGGTTGTTTTCTGGCGGGACTTATTCCAACTGGTTCGGCT
>JAUVQD010000233.1 GCA_030598355.1 Actinomycetes bacterium | reverse complement strand
TGTTGGCACAAGCAATTATAAGGGAGGGCCTGCGCAATGTAGCCGCGGGCGCTAACCCGCTTAGCCTGAAACGCGGTATCGACAAAGCCGTTGAGATCACCGTTAAATTTATCAAAGACCAGTCGAAAGAAATTGAAAGTCGCGATGAAATTGCCAAAGTCGCAGCTATTTCCGCTGCCGACGAAACGATTGGCACCTTAATTGCCGATGCCATGGAAAAGGTCGGAAAAGATGGTGTAATTACAGTTGAAGAATCTCAATCAATCGGCACTGATGTTGAGGTTGTTGAGGGGTTGCAATTCGATAAGGGTTATATCTCGCCATATATGGTAACTGATCCCGAGCGCATGGAAGCAACATTAGACAACCCGGTAATCTTGATTGCCGACCAAAAAATCAGCGCTGTCGCCGACCTCTTGCCTGTCTTGGAAAAGGTTATGCAGCAAGGCAAGCCTTTATTGATAATAGCCGAAGATCTCGAGGGAGAAGCGCTGGCAACAGTGGTCGTTAATAAAATCCGCGGAACATTTACCGGCGTCGCCGTTAAAGCCCCGGGTTTTGGAGACCGACGCAAAGCAATGCTCGAAGATATTGCCATCGTTACCGGTGGTCAGGTTATCACTGAAGAGTTGGGCCTCAAGCTGGAGTCCGTCACTTTGGATATGCTTGGAAGCGCAAAGCAGGTAAAAATCTCAAAAGAGGCCACCATTGTAATTGATGGTCAAGGTGAACAAGATAAAATCTCGGGCCGCATCAATCAGATCAAAGCCGAAATCGAGCAAAGCGATTCTGAATTTGATAGAGAGAAATTACAGGAGCGCCTAGCTAAGTTATCCGGCGGTGTCGCCGTTATTCGAGTCGGCGCGGCCACTGAAACCGAGCTCAAAGAAAAGAAGCATCGCATTGAAGACGCGCTCAGCGCAACCAGAGCAGCGGTCGAAGAAGGAATTGTACCCGGTGGTGGAGTTGTGCTCCTCGACGCGATCAGCACGTTGGATAAGAGTGGACTTACCGATGACGAGATGACGGGAGCGCAAATCATCGAGCGCGCCCTTGAGGAACCACTACGCCAGATCGCTAATAACGCTGGTCTGGAAGGTTCTGTTGTCGTTGAGAATGTTAAAAACCGCAAAACTGGCGAAGGCTTAAATGCCCTAACCGGTGAATATGAGGATATGGTCGGAGCGGGAATCGTTGACCCGGCCAAAGTAACGCGGTCAGCGCTTCAAAACGCGGCCAGTATCTCCTCGCTAATTCTGACCACCGAAACAATTGTGGCGGAAAAACCCGACGACTCAAAGGGCGGCGGGATGCCAGGAGGAATGCCAGGCGGCGGAATGGGCGGAATGCCCCCCGGCATGATGTAAGCTTCACAAGATAAGTAATTAAAAAAGGACCGGTTAATCCCGGTCCTTTTTTTGTTGGGATAATTCGATAATTCGGGGACACAATACTTAATTATTTCTGGATCGCGAATAATTAAGTCGCACTTGTATACTTAGCAAACCCATCTCTGGTAAACTAGCGTTAACGGCACAGTGCCCAGTCTTTACGTAAACCGTACGGGCCAATCAGCACAAGTTATTAGGGGGAACATGTGAGAAAAGCAAGGAGTTGATGCTTAATCACGGAATTCTTAGAGGCAGCACATCTACTAGTAATCAGTATTTGTTTGTTAGTTGCCATAGCCCAAAGGGCTTAAAGCCCCGATAGTGTTCAACCCTGGTCTGTGCCGTTATTTGTTTTTATCTTTACTTTTCTTGCTTATATCCTCATTAGTAGTCGTAGGCGCTCTTAAAAGACGGCTTACGGCTTCATTAAAGGGAATTGGTTCTTGTTTTTTGTCTTTATCTGGTTTTTCTTCAGGTTTTTTGTTTGTCATAGTTTCTCCGCTCTAATCTTGTACAATATATCAATACTACTATATTAAGGAGAAATAGCATGGAACTTCAAGCATACTTCTTATGCACGGCTGCTCGTGTGACTTCAGGTGGCTTATTAGACATCCGTGGAGCTGGACTAAGCATAGTTAGAGCTGCCCCTCACAATAAATATTCCATTGAATGCATAATAGTCTGTCGTTTCTTCAAAGAGCCAACAGAAATCGGAGAAAAATCAGTTGCTTTCAAGCTAATCGACGCTGATGGAAAACAAATTGGTAAGGCACGTAAACATATTATGCATTTAAACCCTGATATAGCTGGCGCAGAAGTCATAGCTAATTTCTCTGGCAATTTTCCGCCCGGTGAATACAGTATTGAGTTATTTTTGGACAATAAGCGTGTTGCAGCTCATCCCCTTCGAGTTGTTCAAACTCAAGACACCAATTAAACCTGAACCTATCAATCTTTGAGGCTTCATAAACTGTTGATGTGCTGGGCGCTAATATCATTTAGCTCACAACACCTTTATACATCAACCGTTTGCCGCTTATACCCTGTAAGGCTATGTCGGTTCTTTCGATATCAGTTTTGTCTTTATTGCTGTATCTGAAGTCAAACTCGCCAATGTATCGTTTTAGATGATTGCTGCCTACGTGCTGATAGACACCGTTTAAGCCTCTTTTTAAGATACTGAAATAATTTTCGACCGTGTTTGAGTGTATCGGGCCTCTTGCGTATTCTCCTGAGCGGTGGCAAACCGTATCATGTTTATCAAAGTACTGATCTATGCCTTTATAACTGTTGAACTCATCGGTCATTATGTGACTTTACTGAGCTATTTGCTCTTTCATAATCGGCTGTAAGGTTGTTGAGTTAACCCTTGTTACGTGAAATGACCTTACATCGCCACCACGCTCGACCAGTGAGAAGATTTTCTCTTTGTGTGCCCAACCGCCACCAATTTTACCTTTTGTTCTCTGGCTATTGCCCCAGAATGTTTCATCAACC
>JAUVQD010000165.1 GCA_030598355.1 Actinomycetes bacterium | reverse complement strand
GACAACTTTGTCAAGGAAGGTAAATGTGCAGTTTTGGAAGTGCCAAGTGTTGTTGTTAAAGGTGAATTATATTTTATATTGAATCCCAGGCATAAAGACTTCAAATTGATTAAAATTATAAATGCTGAGCCATTTCCATTGGACCCAAGATATTTAAGTCTTTAATTCATAAAGCATTACACTAATAGTAGTGATGAACTAGCCCTAACTTTGCGGTATACAAAATTTGGTTTGTCACAGTTTTTCATTTCAGAATCCATTAAAGATTTGGCATTAATAACGAAGGGTAAAAGTATAACAAATCGCTGCAGCGGACAGTATCGCGTGTCACGCACGTTGTACAAACTAGCAAAGGTCGCGCCACGCGCCTCTGCCGCTTAGTTCCACCGTTTGGCGGAAGGAAATGTAATGAAATCCAAGAGAGTTGAGATAGAATTTTATTCCTATGAATTCGAGGCGTTAAAGGCGAACAGGATGATCAGCGATATGTGTGGTCAGTATTTTGAATCGGCGGAGAGGCGTGGTGACTTTGTCGTACTTGACCTTTCCGTCCACGAAGCAAATGATTTGGCTGGTTGGGTAGCTGCTGAGGCAAATCACGCAAAAAGCGAAGAGGAAAGTGATCTTCTCAATGCTGCTTGTGATGCTATTGAATTGAGAATTTAATCTTTCATTAAGTAAGTGTGGCGATAACAAACCGCAAAACCCTAACCCCAAAACATCGGCGGTCTTAAAGAGTATGTCTTCCGCTCCAAATATGTGAGTAAATCAAAAGTTAATGCCATGCAGTTTTACGGCAGGTTAGCCCCGCCGTTATGTGATTTAGTATTACACGAAAGAAGGAGTCTTAATTAAATCATGGCAAGATTAGGAACAGAAACGAAACCAGCAATAGTACGTGTTCAGAATGAACATAGGGCTCAGGAAATAGCATCCATATTTGATAAAAATGGATGGCAGTTCATTTTGGGCATTGAACCGGACGAGCCGGAAGATATCTCGGATCTTGAAAAGTTACTTAATCCACCCAAACCAGTTCAATCTACAAAAATCAATCGTAATGATCCATGCCCTTGTGGTAGTGGGAAAAAATATAAGAAATGTTGTGGATAAGGGAGTTTTCATGCTCAAATCCACCGTAAGCAATATTAACGATATTATTTGAATTGAGGGTTCAATGAAAAACGAATGGGATTTAAAAGAATGCTTTGGACAGCAAGCAGAAGATATGCTTCATGGCGAAGCCCCTTATAAATGTTTAGAGTGTAGCTTCTTTGATAAGTGCCATAAAATTACAGTTGCTGCATGCTTGCAATCTATATCAACAGATTTGGATTTAATTGTACAAAATGGGATAGCTACAAAAAAACTTATGGTTTATAAAGAACTCGCTGAGCTTGCAGAGAAAGAAGAAGCTGAAATGAAAGGGGAAGAATAAATTGCTAACAAGCCGCTTAACTCGGGCCACAAAACAACGGCGGTTTTATAGAGTATGTATTCCGCTCTAGATATGTTGGTTAATCAAAAGTCAGTGTCACGCAGTTTTGCGGCAGGTTAGCTCTGCCGTTATGTGGATAATGAAAGAGAAGTACAATGGTTTTTAATGACCTTGAGTTAAAACTGATCGACAATGAAATTGGTGGGCTTTGTCGTAAATTGAACCAGCCCGAATACAAAGACGAACTCAGTATTGAGTACCGAATTGATAAGCATGACGTAGTAATCTTTGAGAGACGACCAGCTTATAATCGGCCAAATGAGATTATCGATCTACCCGTCGCCAAGTTTAAATATGTTCGCACAAAACGAGAATGGTATTTGTTTTGGATGAGAAGTGATCTGAAGTGGCATAGCTACAAGCCTTTCTCATCGTCTGCAAATCTCAGTGATCTCCTAACTGAAGTAAATTCCGACCCATATGGGTGCTTTTGGGGGTAAACCGCGGGCCTTAGCTTAACCGTTTTGTTTGAGAAGATGATATGAAGTTCACGGCCAAACAGGGACAGTATCTAGCGTTCATCTACTGCTATACCAAGATCCATTACCAATCCCCGGCCGAACGCGACATGCAGATGTACTTCCGCGTGACAGCTCCCTCGATTCACCAAATGGTCTTGACCCTGGAAAAGAATGGACTGATCAGTCGAGCCCCGGGGCAGCCCCGGTCAATTCGTCTTCTCGTCCCCAAGGAGCAGATTCCGCAACTTGACTGAAACCAGAAACAGAACAACTGCATACACCGGATACTTAACAGTGCTGCCAACGCAAGCCGTTAGATGCATGAATGTGGTATTTGCATGAAGAAGACAATTAAACAATGGTGTCAACAATATGACATAGATTGGTATGGTCAGGGCACACTTGGGCCCATTTGGTATGATTGGAAGCTTGTCTTAGCTCCTGGAAGATCGGCCATATTCTCATCTATGGTAAAATCAGATATTCCTGAAGTACACAAAACCAAAAGGCGCAGTTTTCTTGTCTTTCCAAATATTAATTCGAAGAAGAATAATGGAAAGATAAGTGAAAACCACTTTCTTGAAATCATACGCTGGGTAAACGAAACTTTGGATACGGACAAAGAAATAAGGACAGTAACTAACCAGTAGTTCAAGCGGACTCCACTACACTCACCGCTGAACGGCACCGTTAACTGGCCAAGGAGCCCCAAAAATTTATGGAATACGATAAAGAAAAAGTTGATCAAGCAACGCTAGCCTTAATGTGGCTCGTTACTGAAAGCGACAAATATGGCAGTCGTGCATGGAAAGGCTTTGACTGGGACACATTAAATAGGCTGCACGAAAAAGGTCTCATTTCAGATCCAAAACGAAAAGCCAAATCTGTCGCCCTTTCTGAAGAGGCCGTTGAGTTATCTGAAACGTTGTTTAAGAGGTTGTTTGGCAAGGCCGGTTAACAAGTCGCTTTAGTGGGACTGGGCTTACTGAACGGCTTTCGGTGCAGTGAACAGGTGGCCGATTTGAGTAGTTGATGTACTTTGAATGGAGTAAGATTCGTTGGGCAAAATCTCAAGCAGCGATAAGTCAACCGATGTCGATATGACCTACAATGAGAGGCGGTTTGCGGCGCAGGGACAATATGCCGAGAGCATTTTTCAGACGTCTCTTGGTGATATGGAGGCATCCATCAAAGCGCTGGAGGGTGTGCTGGAGATCGATCCGGATTATGCACCGGCGATCATGTCAATGGGTACTGTAGAGTACCAGCGACAAAGGAGAGTTCGGGGTAAAGGGTTGCTCTTTTCGCTTGTATCACTTCCGGCGAGCGCAGTTGATGGCGGCGAGAGTGATTTAGCGGATATCATCGATACGGCGGGGGACTTTCTGATTCAAGCAGGTTACTACGCAGACGGCCTTGAGCTTTATCGAGCGGCGGCAATGCGCTTCCCCGATCATGCGGCGCTCCATCAAGGTGTAGGTTGCTGTGCTGGTCACGAGGGTCGACACGATGAGGCCATTGCTGCGTCAAAGGCGGCCTTGGCGCTAGACCCGGAAAACCAGAAGTATGTCAATGATCTCGGCTGGAGTTTATTCGAGGCCGACCTCTTGGTCGAGGCTAGGCAGGTTCTCAAACGAGCAGTGGCTATGGATCCATCGGACGACTTGGCGCGTGAGAATCTCCGATATTGTAACGAGGCGCTTGCTGATGGCACATAAGGTGGCTACGGTGTTTAACAACGAGATTGACTTGGCGGACCGTTTCACGCCCTGCAAGTCATCTCTAAGACGTAAAAAAATGCAACGAATCATTCAGATTGAAACACAGGCACACAATGAATTGTATGATATTACCAGGCAGGTGAAACTTATCGTGTCGGAGAGCGGAATTGAGACCGGGATGGTCAACGTCTATGCCCAGGGGGCCACAGCTGCTATTATGATACTTTTCTATTTGATGTACCCTATTTTCGCCTGATTGATATCAGGAAACCTGTTTCAGTCTCAATAAGGGACAAAAGAATATCCCATTTGATTGTCTGGT
>JAUVQD010000045.1 GCA_030598355.1 Actinomycetes bacterium | reverse complement strand
TTCTTGTCTACGATCTCGGAGGCGGCACGTTTGACGTTTCGGTGTTGGAATTGGGCGAGGGCGTTTTTGAGGTCAAGGCGACCAGCGGGAACAATCATCTTGGCGGAGACGATTTTGATGAGCGGGTCATTGATTGGATGGCTGAAGACTTCAAATCTAAAAATGGCATCGACTTGCGCGAGGACAAAATGGCCAAACAGCGCCTTAAAGAGGCTGCGGAAAAAGCCAAAATAGAGTTGTCGACCACTATGTCAGCGTCGATTAATCTACCTTTTGTCACTGCTGATCAAAATGGACCGAAGCATCTTGAGATGACTCTTTCGCGAACGGAATTTCAGAAGATGACGGCCGATCTAGTCGAAGAAACTCACGGCCCTGTTGAGCGAGCAATGAAGGACGCCAAAGTCACCGGCAAAGACCTGGACCATGTGGTGATGGTCGGGGGCGCGACCAGAATGCCGGCCGTCATTGATCTCGTAGAATCGCTTACGGGCAAGAAACCGCACAAGGGTGTTAATCCTGATGAGGTTGTGTCCGTTGGTGCCGCTATTCAAGCTGGTGTGCTCAAAGGTGACGTTAAAGATATTTTATTGCTTGACGTCACGCCCCTGTCACTTGGTATTGAGACCAAAGGCGGGGTCTTTACAAAGCTAATTGAGCGAAATACAACGATTCCAACAAAGAAAAGCGAGACTTTCACCACTGCTGACGACAGTCAAACCCAGGTCGAGGTACATGTGCTGCAGGGTGAACGGGAAATGGCCTCTTACAATAAGACACTTGGACGTTTTAATCTAATCGGTATTCCCCCATCTCCAAGAGGGGTTCCGCAGATAGAGGTAGCATTTGATATCGACGCTAACGGGATCGTTAATGTTTCAGCAAAAGACTTGGGTACCGGTCAGGAACAGTAAATCACGATAACGGCCAGTACAGCTTTGAATGAGGATGAGATTAGCAAGATGGTAAAAGAGGCCGAATCACACGCTGATGAAGACAAGAAACGGCGTGAAGAAGCTGAAATCAAAAATAACGCTGATAATCTCGTTTATTCAACTGAGAAAACACTGAAGGATCTTGGCGATAAAGTAACAGACGAGGACCGAAAGGGTATCGAGGAATCTATAAATGAGACAAAAGAAGCTCTTAAGGGCACCGACCTTGAAAAGATCAAAGAATCGTCAGAAAAGTTATCGCAGGGAGCGCATAAGCTCTCCGAGCTAGTTTACCAGCAAGCACAAGCTGATCAAGCAAATGCTGCCGGCAAGGAAGAAGGGGCAACGGAAAGCGGCGGCGAAGCTGAAGCTGAACCGGACGAGGGCGAAGTCATTGACGCCGAAGTTGTAGACGAAGAGCAAAAATAGGACGAATGCTGACCAGACTCTTAAAAGCGAGGAGATAGCCGTTGAAGGACGAAAACGATAGAGATCAGACAAATGATCAGGAAAATGAAACTGCTGATCAAGATTTAGAGAGAATACAAAAAGATTTAGAAGCGTCGCAATCTCAGGCTACCGACTATCTCGACAGTTTGCAGCGGCTAAAAGCGGAGTTCGATAATTTTCGCAAGCGCACACTGCGAGAGCAGTCTGAGTTCCTAAAGTTCGCCGCGCAAAACGTGATAGGAACACTTCTACCGGTACTCGACAATTTTGAGCGAGCGCTGACTCATGATGTTGACGGGGACCAAATTGATGAATACAAGGAAGGCATGCAGCTCGTATATACTCAATTCAAAGAAGCGCTTGCTAGGGAAGGCCTTGTTGCGATCGAACCAATTGGCGAAGCTTTTGACCCGACCAGGCACGAAGCGATGATGACATTGGAAAGCGCTGATCATACAGAAGGGACAGTCATAAACGTTGTTGAAAAGGGCTACCTTTTGAAAGATCGCGTAATTCGTCCTGCAAAGGTCTCGGTAGCCGGATAGGCCCGACTTATGAATGCTGGGAAAACAGATTATTATAAAATACTTGGCGTTGGCAAAAACGCAAGCCAAAAAGATATAAAAAACGCCTATCGGAAATTGGCACGAAAACATCATCCCGATGCTAATCCAAACAATAAAGCTGCCGAAGATCGCTTCAAAGAGGTTTCTGAAGCTTACGATGTTCTGAGCGACTCAAAGAAAAGGTCTGAATACGATCATCGGGACGATTATATTAACAGGGGTCCGAATATGGGCGGCGCCGGCAGGGCTGGTGGGGCCCACGATTTTTTTACCGATGATGCCGCCTCTGGATTTAATTTCCAAGATCTCTTTCAAACGAGATCGGCTCCTCAAGCTCCAGCCAAAGGCGAAGATCTTTATTACACCCTTACTCTGGGTTTTAAAGAGTCAATTAAAGGGACAACGAAGCAGATAAGAATTAATCGCCGGGCAACCTGCAAAACGTGCCACGGTACAGGCGCTAAGGCGGGAACTTCCCAGACCAGATGCACGACCTGCGGCGGGCGCGGAGTTATAGCTCAGGATCAAGGGTTCTTCAGTTTCAGTAAAACGTGCCCGACCTGCGGCGGCGAAGGCGTGATGGTTAAAGAACATTGCCCTGCTTGCCAGGGTTCTGGAACATTATCGGAAGATAAGGTTGTAACTGTAAACATACCGGCAGGCATACATGACGGTGGAAAACTTAAGTATCGCCGACTAGGCCAAGCTGGCCATCGTGGCGCGCCGGCCGGTGATCTCTTCATAATTATTCAGGTTAATAAACACCCGCTATTTAAGCGGAAACGCAATGATATTCTTCTAAATTTGCCGCTCAGTTTTACAGAGGTCGCTTTGGGCGCGACGATTAAAGTTCCAACAATTGATGGCCGGGTGAGCCTGAAGATCCCGAAGGGAACGCAAAGCGGACAGATTTTGCGCATCAAGGGAAGAGGCGCTCAAAAAACGCGCGGCACCGGTGTTGGGGATATGTTGGTAACTGTTCAAGTGGAAATACCCTCTGAAATCAGTTCGTCGCAACGCGAGCTTCTGGTACGTTTAGCTGATCAATCAAAAGAAGATCCTCGCAAGGACATTGAAGCTCTGGCAGCCCGGCCTTAAAGAAAAGAGGTTTTTTTAAGTGATCAGAAACAAAGAGAATGACGAAAAACCTGTTTATATGATCAGCGTTGCCGCAAAGCTAACGGGCTTGCATCCTCAGACTTTGCGGATATATGAACGCCGGAAGTTGTTGAATCCCGGTCGGACTCCTAAGAGCACCAGGCTATACTCCCAAAAAGATATTGAAAGACTCAAAGACATTCAGAAATTGACTAGTGACAGCGGCGTCAATTTGGCTGGTGTGAAGATAATCATTGAGCTTCAAAATCAGCTGGAAATAGTTGAGAGCACGTTACTCAACATGGAAAAACAGATTGGTGAAACTAAGAAACGACTATCAGAGGAGACATCCCGTTTTGTTGCTAAACATGGACGAAGAGAACTTGTACTGGTACCGAAGGGGTACTTGATGAAGATAAAATGAACCCGGAGAAACTTACAATCAAAGCGCAAGAGGCTCTCGCTTCAGCTCAAGCGCTAGCTCAGGAATATCAACATCAGCAGGTGGAAAATGACCATCTGCTCTTAAGCCTGCTCCAACAAAAAGACGGGGTCGTTGGGCAAATTACCAAGAAGGTTGGCGCAGACAACGCAGCAATCGAGACTGAGCTTAGGTCCGAATTAGCAAAGAGCCCGAAAGTCTCCGGCTCTAACAACCCGCCATATCTTTCCAACGGAACAACGGCGGCTCTACGAGCGGCCGAAGGTGAAGCGGCTCAACTAAAAGATGATTTTGTCACAGCCGAACATCTGCTGATTGCTTTGGCGGAAAGTGGCGATAGCACGGCTAAGATATTGAACTCAGCCGGCGTTACCAAACAGAATATTTATAAGACTCTGGTAGACATAAGGGGCTCTCAAAGGGTCACCGACGCTAATCCGGAAGATAAATATCAGTCGCTCGAGCGTTTTGGTCGTGACCTTACGGCGCTGGCGGGAGCTGGCAAGCTCGACCCCGTTATTGGTCGCGACGACGAGATACGGCGGGTAATCCAAGTTCTTTCCCGGCGCACAAAAAACAACCCGGTTCTAATAGGCGAGCCCGGTGTCGGCAAGACAGCTATTGTCGAGGGGTTGGCGCAACGTGTGATTAACGGTGATGTGCCGGAGGGCTTAAAGAACAAGCGCGTTATCGCCCTTGATATAGGCGCACTGGTCGCGGGAGCTAAATATCGCGGGGAGTTTGAAGATCGCTTAAAAGCGGTCCTAAAAGAAGTTACCGCGTCAGAGGGGAAGATAGTCTTATTCATCGATGAGCTTCATACAATCGTCGGAGCGGGCGCAGCTGAAGGAGCGATGGACGCTTCAAATATGCTCAAGCCGGCTTTGGCTAGAGGAGAACTAAGAGCAATTGGGGCGACTACTCTTGATGAATATAGAAAATACATAGAAAAGGACGCGGCTTTGGAAAGGCGCTTCCAACCTATTATGACAGGCGAGCCCTCAGTCGAGGATACCGTGGCGATCTTACGGGGCTTAAAAGAACGTTACGAGGTCTACCATGGGGTACGGATCACAGACGCCGCGATATTATCGGCAGCCTTACTTTCTGATCGATATATTCCCGACCGGTTCCTGCCGGATAAAGCTATTGATTTAATAGACGAGTCAGCGTCAAGGCTGAGAATCGAAATTGATAGTTTGCCAACGGAAATCGACGAGGTTGAGCGAAGGATAATGCAACTTGAGATTGAAAAAGCAGCCTTGTCAAAGGAAAAAGATCAAAGCTCAAAAGAGAGATTGGGGAAGCTTGAAAAAGAACTTGCCGATCTCAAAGAAACAACTTCGGCCATGAAACTGCATTGGCAATCGGAGAAGGATGTTATCTCTAGAATACAGGGACTTAAAGAAAAGATGGAAGAGGCCAAAGTCGATGAGCAAAAGGCTGAGCGGGCAGGTGACTTAGCCCAAGCGGCCCGTCTGCGATATGGCGAACTATTAGATCTTGAAAAAGAACTTGAAGTGGCCAATAAAGATTTGCAGGAAATTCAAAAAGATAACCAGATGTTAAAAGAAGAGGTCGACGCTGACGACATCTCCGAGGTGATCTCCAAGTGGACAGGTATTCCGGTAAGCCGTTTGATGGAGGGTGAAATTGTCAAACTCATGGAAATGGAGAGCCGGCTCGGCAAAAGGGTTATCGGCCAGGATGAAGCAATTTTAGCGGTGACCAATGCTATCAGACGAGCGCGGGCTGGCCTGGGGGATCCGAACAGACCCATTGGTTCTTTTATTTTCTTAGGGCCAACGGGGGTTGGAAAGACTGAGCTAGCCAGGGCCTTGGCTGAATTTCTCTTTGATGACGAGCGGGCTATGGTCCGTCTTGATATGAGCGAGTATATGGAGAAGCATACCGTCGCCCGCTTGGTCGGGGCGCCTCCCGGATACGTTGGTTTTGAAGAAGGCGGACAACTTACGGAAGCCGTGCGTCGGCGACCATATACGGTCATTTTGCTCGATGAAATAGAAAAAGCGCACAGCGATGTCTTTAATATGCTCTTGCAGATACTTGATGAAGGGCGCTTGACTGACGGCCATGGCCGGACCGTCGATTTTCGCAACACTGTGATTATTATGACGTCAAATGTCGGTAGTCAGTGGATATATGAGTTAGCGGGTGACAAAGAAGAGATGCGTAAGCGCATCAACGAGGCTCTAAAGATACAGTTTAGACCGGAATTTCTAAACAGGGTCGATGAAGTCGTGATTTTTAACAGTCTGTCGATTGAGGAAACAACCAAGATAGTGAATATTCAAATTGAATTGCTCAAGAAACGTTTAATTGACCGCAAGATCAAACTCAATCTGACTGACGCGGCTAAAGAGGTGTTGGCTCTCGAGGGCTTCGATCCGGTTTTTGGCGCCCGCCCGCTCAAGAGAGTGATCCAAAAGCGAGTTCAAGACCCGTTGGCCCTGAAATTGTTAAACGGCGAGGTCAATGAAGGCAGCGCTGTTACTATCGACGTCAAAGATGACCAGCTTAGCTTTAAAACCGAAAAATGATTCCGATTGGCGATGATGCTCCAAGCGGCACCTTCCCCTATGTAAATATTTCTCTGATTATCATAAATGTATTGGTCTTTGTGTATGAGCTAAGTTTGGGGACAGGGGCGCAATCATTAATATCGAACTTTGGAGTTGTTCCCGGCCAAGTTACACTTTCTCTTACTAATCTAAATCCCGCTGAGTTTTCCGATAAATTTGTAACGGCAATATTTATTCATGGCGGTTGGCTCCACCTTATCGGCAATATGCTCTATTTATGGATCTTCGGGGACAACGTTGAAGACCGGCTTGGACACTTCCGATATCTGGCTTTCTACCTTTTAGCCGGGGCTGTAGCGATGGCCGCTCATATCGGCTCGATGCCGGGGTCAATGGAGCCGGCCATTGGCGCCAGCGGCGCGGTCGCCGGTGTTCTCGGCGCTTATTTAATTATGTTTCCTCGGGCTAAAGTATACATAGTCATACCGTTATTCTTGTTCTTTCCGGTCTTTTCGATCAAAGCCATTTATGTTTTAGGGTTTTGGTTTTTTCAACAACTGCTGAGCGGAGCGGGCACGATTATTGATCCGCAGTCAGCCGGCGGAGTGGCATGGTGGGCGCATATTGGCGGCTTTTTCATCGGGATGCTCTACGCGCGCTTTTTTTACAGGCCGCCAAGAATGCGTATAAATTATTAAGAAATACCGCGTTCTAATTTGACGGGCGGATAATTGGGGATAATTACAAAAGCGTGGATGCAATAGGCAGGGGGCATAACTTTGGCGGGTCTTATTCATAAAGAGGATTTAAAGCGAATCGCTGGCTTTAGTGCCAATGGATCATTCGTTGTCAGCCTCTATCTTGATGTTGACGGGGCCAAGTATCCTCGGCTTCAGGATTATGAAAGAGAATTACACAGATTAGAGCAGAAAGCTGAAGATCAGTGGCTAAATGGTGATCAAAAGATATCCAAAGAAAAAAAAGTAGCGCTCAAGAAAGATCTCAAGAAGATAAACTCATTTGTGACCGGCGAGTGGCATCGCCAAGGGCATAAGGGTTTGGCCATATTCAGTTGCGTCGAAGCCGGTTTTTGGGAAGTATACGAATTCCCTGTGGGTTTAACATCAGCGCTGACTATCGGTCATGAACCTCACACAATCAAGCTCACAGCTCTTATGGATGAATACAAACGGTTTTGCGTTGTTAGCGTCGATCGGAAAAAATCCCGTTTTTTCACCGTATATCTAGGCGGAATCGAAGAGCATCATGGCGTTCTAATTGACGATTCGGTGCCGGACCAAGTAAAAGAAGGCGAATGGGCGGGATTAAGACAGTCGCGCATCTCCAGGCACATTGAGGACCATGTACAGCTACACTTAAAAGAGGTGGCTCGCTTAACTTATAACTTTTTCCTCGGCCACAATTTTGATTTGTTGGTCGTGGCCGGCGATAAAGAATTGATCCCCAGATTTGAGAGTCTCCTCCATCCTCATCTGAAAGAACGGCTCGCCGGGGAGTTTCAAGCAAAACCCGATGCTCCTTTATCGGAAATCCTAAAACGCGGCCTGCTCGTTGAAAAAGATTTTCGTGTACATGAGGAGCAACTATTGTATGAAAGATTGAATGAGGAAAATCACAAAGGGGGTCTTGGCGTGGTCGGCTTAAAACCCACGATTGACGCGTTAATGCGGGGACAAGCAGATACTCTGTTGTTAGCCGCCGACTCGTCGGTGTCAGGGTTTATATGCCAAAAGGACCGCTGTCTCTCGTTGGAGTCCGGAGGGTGCCAGGTTTGCGGGGAGGCGTTGAGCCCTTCAAAGGATATCGTCGAGGATATGGTGCAGATTGCGCTTGTTCAAAATGTCAAAATCGAACACCTATCTCATGTTGAGAAGTTCCGGGCAGAAGCTAAATATGGCGCTTTATTGCGGTTTAGGTTATAAAGGAGAAAGCAATAAAGCGATAATTAGGAATTGTCAGGGATACAAAAGGAGCGATTGTGGAGGAGAAAAAAGATCAGTCCGGCCCAGAGGAAAAGCCTCAAAGCGAGTCACCGGAACCAACTATTCAATCACCACCAGTAAGTAGCGAAGCCGGGACAGAAGAGACTTCCACGAACATGGATCCTAAACTAGCCGCGCTTTTGGCGTATCTATTTGGCTGGATAGGTGGGCTTGTTTTCTACATAATTGAGCCCAAGAACAAGTACATCCGTTTTCACGCGCTGCAGTCGATCTTATTCAATGTTTCGGTATCTGTTGGCTTCATCCTCCTGGGCGTTGTCTTTGGCATTCTCGGTAGCATCCC
>JAUVQD010000077.1 GCA_030598355.1 Actinomycetes bacterium | reverse complement strand
TTTTTTTAAAGAGCTCGACCCAGTCATCTAATTGCAGAGGATCATTGTAATCCAACCAAGCCTTAAATGATCCATATTCGCCCTGAATCTCAATGATCTTCTGAGCATTAAATATGGCGGCATTGATTTTCAGCTTGTTCCTAATAATGCCTGGGTCCGATAGCAGCTTCTCAATGTCTTCTTCATCAAACCTTGCCACTTTTCGAATATTAAATTCTAAGTAGGCTTTTCTAATACTTTCCTGCTTATTCAAAATAGTTGTCCAAGAAAGCCCTGCCTGATTTATTTCCAGCACTAATCGTCCAAATAGCTCGTTATCTGAAGTTATCGGAAAACCGTATTTAGTATCATGGTAGGCTCGGTGAACATTTGACTGCTCGAGATTCTCCACAAACTCACAGTAAGTTTTTGGTTTTTCCATAACCATTACTTTCTATTGAGCGACAGTAGCGCTAAATCTCTCCATTTAGGTAGTTCTTTCTCTCGGCTTCCGGGAATTTTTCGATAGCGTAGCGAAGCATCGTCCTCGGCATTGCCTGATAGTGTTTCTTGAGGAATCCTGCTTCCGTCTTTTTAGATCTGTTCCCTACTTCTCTTAGCATCCAGCCGACGGCTTTGTGAATGAGGTCGTGGGTGTCATCCAATAGGATTTCAGAAAGCCTTAGTGTATCCGCATATTGATTACTCCTAATAAAAGTTAATGTCGAGATAATTGCTATCCTTTTTTTCCAAAGATCGCTAGAGTCTGCAAATTCATATAAAAGACCGCGAGGTTTATCGAGAAGATAGTCACCGACAATCCTGGGGCACGTAACGTCCACTAGATCCCAGTTATTAATATATTCGGTATTATCAATATACAGGCGGTAAAAAGTATCTTTATCCCGGGGATACCTTAGAGTCATGATAATAAGCGCGGTCATTCTTTCCTCGTGATACGGGGAGCTAAGCAAGCTTACGAGTCCATCAACATTTATCTCTTTGTGCTCTTTGGCCACCTTTCGAATCTTCGGAACAGTGATGCCGAGAAACAGATCTCCTTCACCATATTCTCCCTTCCCGGTTTTGAAGAATCGCGATAGCTTTCTCGCTCTTTCGGTGTCCGATAGTTCCTGCAACTCTTTTTTTGCTTCTACCAAGCCCATAGTTAATAAGTATAGTACTTAGCTGCCTCTTGTCATGTTCTTAAAAGAGTCGGGGGTAAGTCCACTTGCCTTAATGTTTAGCTGATAGTTTTGCTTAGTATCCTCTGTCATTTTGCGGTAACTAAAAGGTCAGCCTCGCGAACCTTTCGGATTTATTTCGATAAAACTGTTGACGCCTTTTAGTGTTTCCGAGAGCTCCAGCTTGATTCGATCTTCACGGTCCACCGGCGCCCGATAGATAACCTTATTATTAACGACATCAATACCATACTCCTCAGCGGGAATCCCGTCGGAGTCCGATTCAGAATGCCGTCCCCAATCCTGTAGTGCATCGCAGAGCTTCAATAGGCAGGCGAGCGGAGCTACCCGTGGATCTATCTTTGCGCCTTGAAACCAGCGCGCATCAAGATTGTGGATAAAGATCGCAGAGCAAATTGAAACAATATCCTCTTCAAAATGTTTCTCATTCCAATCAACATGATCACGGAATCGTTCCCCCTTTACTCTTCTTGGATTATTCTCATGATATAAATGATCTACTAGTCTCAAGAGACCAAGGGCGCCTACAATACCATGACATGACGGCGACTGATCGTGGGCTCTATAAACGTCGATCTCAAGTTTCCACTCGAACAACCTCTTGCCGCCTTCATGCTGCCCCGGCGGCGCCTATGTATTGTCTGGTCCGGTATTCTTTTGGGAATAGGCGCTTATACGTAACATGTAAAAGATAGGGGACAACATGAAATACGAAGTAATCGACAAGATCGCCACCCTGGCGGCCGTTGCGTTTGGGCTAATCGTAGCGCTTGCCTGGAACCAGGCAATAGTGGCTTTATTTACCTCTGTGCTAACGCCCACTATGGGGATCCCTGTGCTTATTGGCTACGCTCTCATTATCACAGTCATCGCCGTCGTGATTACGATCTGGCTGGGCCGTATGTCGCAAAGGGCAAAGAGCGAGGCAGAGGCAACCGAGATATCCGAAAAGGGTCAAAAAGCCGCGTAAGGACCGGAGGCGAGTCTAGCCGTTTACTATTTCCAGCTGGCCCGCCGAATAAATGAGTTCGATACGGTTTCCAAGCGGTCCATAGTAGAGGTAGTCCATGGCGGATTGCCCAGGAATATTAGTGCTGCGAGAGTCACTCGGGGGACCAAGAAGTGCTCGTGCGTCGTCCATCGAAGAACCTAGGGGAAGCGTAACTGCTTTGCGGGCAAGTTCTGCGCGCTTCCACTCTGTCACCCGATTGCCGAATTCCCATTCCACATAATTGTTCTCCGAGCCTTTGTTCTCTTTCAGCCAAGTCTCTATCTCGCCAACCAGCCACTTGGGATCCTGCCATGGCAGACCCGGTCCTTTGAGTTTGTTTTCATTCAAGTAACGATCGGCAACAGCCACTTTCTCTGCCATTGGAGCAACATTGAACTGCCCGACCCTTAGAGCGTCCCGGGGAACACTAGTGATTGGTTTAGGTTTTGTACCGATTGTCACGTTTTCCGTGACCGGGTCTTTTAAGACTTCGCGCTTTACTTCTATTTTATTCCCATCCGAATAGACATCATACGTCACTCTGGCTGATCCCACGACTCCGGAACGAGTCACTGTGGTCTCGCCTTCAGGCCGATTGGGGTCTTCCTTAGTGTCTGTCGAAAAGCCGATCGTCTCGGTCATGACAACGGTCTCAACAGTGGGCGCAGACTTCGAGTCCTTAGCAACCGCATCCTCCTGGTCCTCGCCGATCGTAGACATAGCGACAAAGCCTAAAAGTAGAACTAAGGAGATGAGTGCTGCTGCTTTTACGCCTAGGGACAGACCGTTCCATTTATCCATAATGGAACTGGAATTAGATTGATGCGCATCCTCTGCATCATCGTGTTTTTCTTCTACCATTGAGGCTCCTTGTAAGTATCCTTTTGAGTTATTCTCGCTAGACCATTTTGTCTGTTTTCGCCTCGCCGAGCAAGCGTTATTTAGCGGCACTACGCCGCGTAAACACTGCAATACAACATTTTTAAGATACATTGAGATTGCCGCTGTGTCTAGGGAAAACTTAGGGGTCTCTTCGTCTATTCATAACTAGAGACATGAAGCCCTGGGGTGCCGGGACGGCCGGTTCGGCGAACTTTGTATCAAAATAGAATTCAGCGATTTCCGCCCGCCAAACCTTGAGGGCGCGCCACAGTCCACGACGCCGAAAATGCCCGATAACTCTATCGCGACCCTGTAATGCCCTAATGAGTACCTTGGGTCGTAAATGAATAAACAGCTCCGTAAGCTTTACCCACCAAAACAGGGCCGTCGGCGACATCGAAGGAACACGGATAACTTGATTGCGATAGCTCCACTTCCCTTGATCCAACTGGATTATGTCCGCGGACTCAACGGAACGCCCCAGTCGGGTCCAAAAATGCGGAGTAATGTATTCCATGTTGACAAAATCCGCGTCTATTTTCATCATCGCGCTGGCCTTACGCCAAATGGTTTTGGGTGTCTCATTTTCCAGCCCATACATCATATGGATCAAAGCGATAATGCCCGAGCCGCGAAGCAAGCTGACAGCGGCCGTCGATTCACTGAGAGCATTGTCCTTGTTGATCCTCCGCTGCACCTCCGGACTGTCGGATTCGATCCCCAACGCGGCAAAAGCGACACCGGCCTGTTTGTACAGAGGCATCAGATCGCGATCGCGCAGAACATCTTTTACGGTTGTATTTATATACAGAGGTATGCCAATATCTCTCGATACTATTTCCTGAAACAGGGCCTCGGTCGTGGATCGGTCGACACAGAAATGCTCATCGGCCGGAAAGATGTGACGAACGCCGTAAGTGTCGCGCAGCTCAACAAGGTTATCGACAAAGTTCTTGATCGAGCGATGCCGATACCGGCGCCAAAAGCCCCATTGCCCACAATACGAGCACCGATAGATACAGCCGCGACTGAACTGTATGCCGGCAAAGGGACCGGAACCGAAAAGGTTGTAGAGATCCCAGTCGACCAGCTCCCAGCCAAACCGGTATTTATCGAGATCAGGGATAGGATCGCGCAGCTCATTGACTACCACCTCAGAGTCATCGCCACGCCACACCAAGCTTTTGACTGTCGATAGATCTTCGCCCTTACGCAGGCAATCCGCTAACTCCACTGCCGTGGCCTCGCCCTCCCCGCGCACGATATAATCGATCTGCGGTGCGCGCCTCATAATTTCTCGATAGGCGAAGGTCGGAAACACTCCGCCGTAGACCTGTGCGATCTCAGGAAGCTCCGCCTTAATGCGCCGGCTTAGTTGTTCGACTGCCGGATAACCCGCTGTCGAAGCCGGATGACTCAACATGGCGATACCGGTACCCCTGGTTTTTAGTTCTCGAATTATGTCCGCGTGACTCAAGCCCCGAACATCGGCGTCGACCATGTTAACCTCGAAGTCCGCGTCAGCCAGGGGTCCACCAATAGCAACCAGACCGAGGGGCACCTGGTACCCCAGACCATATCGGCTACCGATAAAGTGCCGGGGGGCGTTTAGTAGAGTAACGCGGCGCCCGGCAAGTGTACGCCCGCTCATGACACTACTCGATAATGGCGGTCGAGCTCGGAAGCATAGACGGCACCCAAAGAACCGGCATGCTTTTCCGACCAGCCGCTAAAACGAGTCGAGCACAGCGGCCCATCGTGAGCCGATAAGATATCGGCCATTAGTCCGCCGATCTCCTCACGCGTAACTATCACATCCCGCACCAAACGATTGATCGCTTTCGACAACAACAGGCCGGTTGCCGGACCAACGTGTACAATTTTCGCGCGGGCGTGCACTCGTTCCTTGATTAACTTAATTAAGCCATTAAAAGAATATGTCTCAGGACCAACTGCATTGCAGACAATATCCTCATCGCTGTGCGCCAACTCAACCGCCAGCTTGGCGACATCGTCGACATACACGGGCTGCACGCGGTACTCGCCGTCACCAAAAACCGGATACACGGGAAACCTTCTCAGGAGCCAAGCTATGTTGTTTAGGAGAATATCCTCTTTCCCAAAGAGAACCGTAGGTCGCAAGATCGCATACGAAAGCCCCGATTCGATCAGTGTCTTTTCCATGACGGCTTTCCCTCTAAAATACGAGAAGGGTGAGTCTATTCTAGGATTCGTGATGCTAATATGAACGAACCGCTCGACGCCCGCCTCGGCAGCCGCCCTGATAAGGTTTTGCACATTGGCTACCGCCTGACCGAAACTAATATCCCCGTGGCTGAACCGCACCCAGTATGTATTGAAAACGACCTTCACTCCCCGGAGGTCCGCGGCCAGTTGTTGGGGATCATCGAAATGAAAAGGAATGACTTCAGCCCGTGCTCCAAAGGGATTCGAGCGATCAGGGTGACCTGTCAGCACTCGGAGCGCGTCCACATTGCCGTCTTCGAATAGTCTGCGGGCAATGTACTTTCCTAAATATCCAAATGCGCCGGTGACTGCGTAAATCTGTTTTTCACTCATCGTGACCTCCTTGCCAAGCTACACTTCTCGTCATTCTCATCGTTCTGAACTTTGTGAACCTTTGTCCTAAAAAAACTCCTCCCTAGGGTTACTGCTTTGCCCGCCCAGATGAACGCAATAATAGCGGCAAGAGAGACTTTGCCAGCCTCTCGCTTCCTAAAAACCGGTCGCCCACTACCTTGAGGGTCGATAGTAATTCCTCCATCTGCTCGAGCCGCGCCTGTACTTCATCCTCACGACCACCGGCCTCTTCCTTCAGGGAACGCAAAGTTTCTTCGACCACTTCAACTACTGGATCGAACTCCCGCCGTTTTCTTTCTCTAACGATCGCCAAAAACATCTTCTGCACATCCGATTCAGAGACATAGTAATCGCGTCGATCCCCGGGTTCTTTGACAAGCCTAATAACTCCCCAGCCGCGTAATTCCTTCAAACACATACTGGCGTTGCCCCGACTTATCCGAAGTCGCTTCGCAATAGTGTCCAGACTCATCGCGTCGGTATTCATCATAAGAAGCGCGTGAATCCTCGCGGTGGAAGCATTGATTCCCCACACTGAGCCCATAGCGCCCCATGATTCAATAAACCTATCGATCGCCGGCATGTCGTCGCTGATTGTCATCACCCCCATGTTTCATATCTTTCTGAACTTACCAAACTTATAACTCATTGTCAAAAGAACGGTTAAATAATTTAGCGATAGCGTTTGCTGCCGGCGAAGTGGTTACAATTGATCGATATCTACGAGCGTCGAGTCTTCGTAGGTGGCGAAAACAGCCCGGCGACCGTACATCTGAAACGAATACAAGGCAATCCCTTCTTCGTCGCCGGGAAGGTCCCTCGGTAAGGGATGCGGCACTCCACAGTTATATATGTAGCTCTTGATCAAATAGTCGACCTGGGCGACAACTAGGTCCGGCTCCAAGGCCTCTGATCCATCTACCTCAATACTGGAGACAACGACATCCGACTTAGAAAAATTGCCCTTGGCTCTAAAAACCAGGCGGCCATCGAGGGAGTGAACGAAGTAAAGATAGTGTTCGAACCAGTAGACATTCCATTTGTCTTCCATGGCTTTAGCGACAAAGACGGGACCGTCCGCCGGCCGTGCTTCTCGGCCATACGGATAAACCAAGCGGCAATCGACGTAACTGGGGTTGTGCGGAGAGACTCCACTGTATTGTGCGCCATCACTTTGGCACAACTTCGCAAATCGCTCAGCTTCCTCATCGCTGGCTGTG
>JAUVQD010000033.1 GCA_030598355.1 Actinomycetes bacterium | reverse complement strand
GAAGCAAATATCACGAGCCGCCTGGCGATAAATTTTGGGTCTTCCCCGGCTTCAATCATTCGAGCGAGCCAGTGAAGGGCGGCGTCGGGATTAGAACCTCTCAAGCTCTTAATAAACGCGGATATTGTATCGTAGTGCCCGTCTTGGGCTTTGTCGTAGCCGAAAGTTCTTCCCGCCGCGACATCTTTTACGTTCTCTTCCGTAATTGTATTGTCTTCTCCGGACATAAGACTTGCGGACGCCTCTAATATATTCAGGGCCCGCCGGGCGTCACCGCTGCTTAAGTCTGCCATAAGATTAACCGCCGCGGGCATGACCTTTGGTGGCGAATCCCCTAGGCCCCTAACGCGATCTTTAAGAGCGGCCTTTATTATTTTCTTTAAGTCCTGGACAGTCAGGGGTGTTAAGACACAAATGCGCGATCTCGAAATTAGCGGCGCGTTTACCTCAAAAAAGGGATTCTCAGTGGTTGCTCCGACCAAGATCAAAACTCCATCTTCCACGGCCGGCAACAAAGCGTCTTGCTGGTGTCTGTTAAATCTATGGATCTCATCTATAAAGAGAACGGTTTTTTTTCCTTCAAGGGTAAGCTCTGTCGCTTCTTTGATAATCGCTCTGACATCACGGACAGTCGCTGAAACCGCTGACACTTTCTGAAAAGTGGCTGTCGTCATTTCCGCGATCACGCCGGCTAAACTTGTTTTGCCGGTACCTGCCGGACCGTAAAGAATGACTGAGTGAAGTTGATCGGTCTCTATCGCGATACGAAGTGGAGTTCCGGGACCAATTATCGCCTCTTGACCAACGTATTCCTTGAAATTTCTAGGACGCATCCTGAAAGCTAAAGGCGGAAGGTTTGGCTTCATCAGCCAATTATAGCAGAGCTAAAGGATCGGATTTAGATTATCTTGAAGCTCCGGCAGACCTCTTCAAGTAGCTCTGCCTTCGCGTCGAACTGCGATTCCGATGTTGTGCCAACGATTACGTACCCGCGAAATCCTTTAAGTCGAACGTAGAAAATAGCTTTGACTTTCTGGCCGCTCGAAGTATATGAATAAACAACTCTCTTTGCAGACCCGCCATCAAGCGTTTCGTCTTTCCTGTCTAGCTCCGAGAAGCCCGGCAAATTCTTGGTGACACCGGCAAGGGCTAAATCAAGATAGTCATCAATGTTCGTCTCTTCAAGAAGAGGCTCGGCGGTTACGCTGACATTTTCCAGAAACTGGTCGTCGGCACTTTCCATTGGGCTAACCACAAGCACTGAGCTTATGTCAGCAATCGTAGCGTCACCTTTTACCCAGTCATTCGGGTAAGTTATTGAAAACCCGTTATCAGAATCGGTATATGTCTCAGTAACAGTTAGGTTAGTATTGGTTGTTGTCACCGGTGGCGTATTGACAGTTGTTTGAGATCCCGTGGCTGGAGCTGGTTGACTCACGTTAGTAGATCCGGACCCGGCACTATTGTTTGCAACCAATTGATTAGAGGCTGATTGCATAACTTGGCTGAACGCGGCTTGCGTTTTGTTTACGGCTTCCGTTAAAACCGCTAATCTCGCTTGCTGGTTATCTACGTCATCGCGATCTTTTGCAAAACCAATATACTCCAGATACCTGTCGCCCAACAGAAAATCTCTGTCGCTTACGGCAAGTTCAAGAGCAAAATCGTTATCTTTTATAACTGTCTCTAGTGAGCGCGGCGTATCAACATTCTCTTCCCGCTTGATGGAGACTCGCTCAAAATCAGAAGCATCGTTGCTAATGCAACCGGTTAGAGCTATGACTGTCAGTGCTACTAAGACTACAGATACTACTGTTTTCATACTGCCTCGATTCATGGTTCAACTACTCAAAAACTCCGCACATGACTTAAGAAATCGGCACGCCCGTTGAGCAACTTTAGAAAAACGTGAAAGGGCGACTACTATATCTTTTTGTTCATAGCGCTATATAGCGCTTGTTCGACAACTTTGCTATCGAGATAACCGTTCTTTTCAAAAATCACTTGTTTTTTTCTGCTTACGACAGCGGTGTACGGAATATAACCGACTGAAAAATCCTGGGCCAATTTTTTTGTCTGGTTGTTCTCATCATCTATTTTTAAGAAAAGAAAAACTACGCCGCCGCCATAATATTGATCGTCATAAACTTTTTTCACTTCGGCCAAAACATCTTGGCTAAGATCGTCTTCACTGTAAAAAAGGACAAGTACCGGCTGATTTTTCTTCAACGCATCTAAGAAAAAGTCCGGCGTTGTTGGTTTTTCATCAAATGGACGGGGAATCCCTAAGTCTGAACTTGCTCCGTTTGAAGCTGGGACCGACGACGGTGTATTAGTCGTAGACGCCGTAGTCGGTGTGGCTGTAGTTTCCGAGGCCGCATCGCCGCCACCCAAGCATCCTGTCAATATAAGTATTGGAATAACTGCTGCAATTATTAGCGCGATTCTTTTCAACTTTACTCCTCCGTCTTCTGCCTCGAAACCTTAATCCCTAGTTCACGAAGTTGCTTGTCGGCTACCGTATCAGGAGCCCCTGTCATTAGACACGTCGCAGACTGAGTTTTGGGAAAAGTTATGACGTCCCTAATTGACGCCCGCCCCATTATCAGCATTGCCAGCCGGTCAAGACCGAGAGCAAACCCGCCATGTGGAGGTGCCCCGTATTCAAGAGCCTCCAACAAGAAACCGAATTTCTCTTCCATTTCATCGGCTTCCAAGCCGATCATCTTGAGAATTTTTTCTTGAAAAGGTCGCTGGTGGATTCGGATTGTACCACTGCCAAGCTCCACACCGTTTAACACTAGGTCAAAAGCGTGCGCCACCGCCTTCAGCGGATCTGTGTCGAGCAAAGCCATTGAATTGGCTTTTGGCATAGTAAAAGGGTGATGCTCACTATCAAGGCGTTTTTCTTCCTCATCAAATTGAAAAAGAGGAAAATCCGTTACCCACAAGAAATTGAAAGACTTCGGATCCGCTAAATTTAATCTCTTAGCCAGCTCAATCCGGAGCGCACCCAAAACACGCGGAACAACTTTAGAAGTGTCAGCCACCGCGAAGATAAAATCACCGGGCTCAGCGCCGACAGCTTTGATCATCTGACTTATTTCGCCTTCATCAAGAAACTTGGCGATGGGCGATCGAACCTTATCTTTGCCTTCGACAGCAAACCAGGCGAGACCTTTGGCTCCCAAGCTAATCGCAGATTGTGTCAAATCGTCCAAATCACGCCGGGTAAACTCTTCTGGCGGACTTGACCTAAGCGCCCTGATTATTCCCCCCTTGGCAATTGTGCCGCCAAAGACCTTAAATTCCGTATTTTTGAAGATATCAGTTAGATCATTAATCAAAAGATCAAATCTGATATCCGGCTTATCACTTCCATATTGCTTGAGAGCGTCATGGTGGGACATTTTAACAAATGGTACTTTGACCTCAATTTCAGCTGCCGCGAACATCTCCTTGATTAAACCTTCGACCAACTCTAAGATATCTTCCTCTTCAACGAAGGACATCTCGATATCCACTTGAGTATATTCGGGCTGACGGTCGGCTCTTAGGTCTTCGTCTCGAAAACACCTGGCTATCTGGTAGTATTTTTGCGCTCCAGCGACCATCAGTATCTGCTTAAACAACTGCGGCGACTGAGGCAATGCGTAGAAATGACCTTGTCGTACCCGGCTTGGGACCAAGAAATCCCGGGCGCCTTCCGGTGTGCTTTTAGTTAAAATCGGGGTATCAAGTTCAAGAAACGCTTTGGAATTGAGAAACCCGCGCGCCGCTGATGTAATCCGATGTCTCGTAACAAAATTGGCGAGTACCGAGGGGCGCCTGAGGTCAAGGTAGCGGTAGCGCAGACAGAGGTTTTCATCTATCTCCTGCTCGTCATCTATCTCAAATGGCGGCGTTTTAGAAGTATTGAGAATCTCAATTGAGCTTGCTTTTACTTCCACCTCACCCGTGGCTAGACCTGGATTAATAGTGCCCGGCGGGCGAGGCTCAACCTTCCCTTTAATCAGAAGGACATATTCCGACCGAACCTTCTCTGCCAAAGCAAACGGCTCTGGAGTCGAGGGATCAACAACCGCTTGCACAATACCGGAGCGATCGCGAATGTCTAAAAAGATCAGACCGCCGTGATCCCGCCGACGCTGCACCCAACCGGCCAAAACAACAGCTTCACCAAGGTTGTCCTTACCCAGGTCAGCACAAGCATGACTAGCAATAGAGTAATGAGATAATTCTTCCATTTTATTCAAATCCTTTTATTTTACCGAGCTTGTCCGCCACCAAGGATAGTTTCTCGGGCCTTTCCTCGCCAGTTGATAAGTTGCGCAACACAACTTCGCCGCGAGCCATTTCATCGGGCCCAAGAATCAGAGCGTATTCGGCACCCATTTTATCAGCTAACTTCATCTGCGATCGTGTACTGCGATTCATATAGTCTACCTCGGCCGACAATCCGATACGCCGAAGCTCAATAGCTAATTTGAAAGCTTGATCCCGGTGCTCGCTGTCGATCACGATGAGAAAAACGTCTATCTTCCGGGGAGCGGATAGATCCACGTTTTCTTCAGCTTTTAGAGCAGCCAAAAGCCTTTCTATCCCCAGGGCGAACCCGACAGCTGGAGTAGGCTTCCCGCCATAGTCCGAGACGAGCCTATCGTACCGGCCGCCTCCGCCAAGCGCATTCTGGGCTCCCAACTGGCTGCTTTGAATCTCAAAGGTGGTGCGAGTGTAATAGTCGAAACCCCTCACCAGCATTGGATCGATGGAAAATTCTATTTCAACTTCTTTTAGTAACCGTCTAACTCCATCGAAGTGATCGCGACACTCATCACAGAGGTGATCTATCATCTTCGGCGCGTCCCCTAGAGCTTTCTGACATTCGGGGTTCTTGCAGTCGAAGACGCGAAGGGGGTTAAACTTCAGTCTTTCCCCGCAATCAGGACAGAACGAATCACGTTTTTCTTCAAGATATTTTTGCAGAATCAGCGTGTATTGCGGGCGACAATTTTCATCGCCCATACTGCCTATCTTCATAAGGCCCTCTCGAATATCAAGAGCCCGCAAGAAATCAGCGGCCAAGGTAATAACTTCCGCGTCAAGCGACGGTTCAGGTGAACCGAGCGCTTCCACTCCTAACTGCCAGAACTCACGAAACCGGCCGGCCTGAGGTCTCTCATAGCGAAACATATTTGAAAAATAATAAAGCTTAACGGGCAGGCTTTGCGACCCGAGATTATGCTCAATGAAAGCCCGAACCACCGGCGCCGTTGCCTCAGGTCGTAGAGTCAAACTGCGTCCGCCACGGTCTTCAAAGGTATACATCTCTTTTCGAACTATGTCACTGGCTTCACCGATACTTCTCGTAAATAAAGCTGTATCCTCAAAAGTCGGTGTAATTATCCGCTGGTACCCGTAGTTGGAAAAAACCTCGCCCGCCAGACGATCAAGCCAGAGTATCGACGCGGCGCGCTCGGGCAGGTAATCGGAAGTCCCCCTCGGCGCTCTTATCCTATTCTCTTTCTTTGCGCTCACTCGCTCGTCCAATACTCGCGGTAGGGATTGTTAGACCGCTCGCCGCCAACTGTTGTGCTGGGGCCGTGGCCCGGATAGATGACTACGTCATCAGGAAGAGTCATAATTTTTTCACGAATCGACTGATAAAGCGCCGACCCGTTTCCGCCCGGCAAATCGGTTCGCCCGACAGACCCCTGAAAAATAAGATCACCGGAAAACAAATTATCTTCAACCAGGAACGACATGCTTCCAGGCGTGTGACCCGGTGTGTGGATCGCTTTTATTGTCAGATCTCCGAATTTCACAATATCACCATCATTAAGAAAGTGTTTGACCTCCTGAGTTCGCTCTTGTGCAGCGACAACGACCGAAAGATTCAAAATCGGATCAGTCAGCATACGAGCGTCTTCTTGACTCACCAAGATATCAGCACCCGTTGCCTCGGCCAGCGCCGCGTTGGCATCAACATGATCCCAATGACCGTGAGTATCCAATATTTTTACTATCTCTATATTTCTCCGTTTAGCAGTGGCCAAAATTTCATCGGGCTCACCACCGGGGTCGATCACAACGCCCGGCCCGCCTTGGTCGCCAGAGAGTATGTAACAATTCGCTCCAAGCTGACCCACCTGTATAATCTCTATGATCATCTTAACTTTTCTTCCGTGTTTTACTATCTAAAATAATAGTCACAGGCCCCTCATTACTCAAACTAACACTCATCTCGGCGCCAAACCTTCCTTCAAAAACCGCAATACCGGCTTGCCGCAGCTTATCACCAACAAAACCATACATCTCTCTCGCTAAATCCCCGCCCGCCGCGCCGCCCCAATCGGGACGTCTTCCTCGACTGCAATCAGCCAATAACGTAAATTGAGAGACTAGCAAGAGCTCTTTGGAGGTTTCTAAAATCGAATCGTCGAAACGCTCCCCGAACAATCTCATGTGGGTAATTTTCCCCACAATGTATTCAGCATCATCCAACGTATCACCAGTAGCAACTCCGAGCAAGACTAGATACCCGGAACCTATTTTGGATACGAGCTTGCCCTCTATCTGCACACTTGCTTGGGATACCCTCTGGATTACGGCTCGCAATCTTGCCTCACGCGCCGGCTTTGGTTGACCGATTTGGCAAGACACGAAAAGCGTCAAAAACAGCGTCAATCCGCTTGATGTTTATGAGAATGTTTCTCAGGTTTCCGAGATTACCGATCTCAAAAATAAAACGGAAAACGGCTATCCTGTCTTTCTTTGTCGAAACAGATGCCGTCAAAATATTTACACCGGCATCACTTAGAACCGCGCTAATATCACTGAGTAATTTTGTGCGATCGAGCGCCTCTACCTCTATTTCTACCTGGAAGGAAGTCTGTTGTTTGGTATCCCAAAAAACTTCCAGCAATCTATCCGGGTAAGCCTTGAGCGACAACGCGTTGGAGCAATCCTCCCGGTGAACAGATAGACCGCGCCCGCGAGTAACAAAGCCGATGATCGGATCGCCCGGCACAGGGTGACAACACTGAGCCAGCCGCACGAGAACGTCATCTATCCCCTTTACCCTTACACCGGTCGCACTCAATTTATCTGACTCGGGGGAGCGTATAGCCCTATCTGTGAGTTCTATCTCCGGCTCATCAGGATCACGATTGAGTATCTTTATGACCTTGGCAACAATCTGCTTAACCGATACGTTACCTGATCCGATCGCTGTCATCAGCTTCTCTTGTTTTGAGAAGTTCATTTCTTTTGCTACCTGATCTAAGACATCAGTCACGTTTAAGCTGGTTATGTTTGTTCCTTGCTTCTTCAAGGCCTTACTTAGCATCTCACGCCCCGATTGCTGGCTGTCTTCCCGGCTCTCTTTGCTAAACCACTGGCGTATCTTGGCTCTAGCCCGGGAAGTTTGAACTATCGTGAGCCAATCTTTGCTTGGGCCTTGAGAGGATTTGCTCGTCAATATGTCAACTATATCGCCCAGTTGAAGTTCATATTCCAGCGGTACAATCTGATCGTTGACCTTAGCTCCCACACAATGATGGCCAACTTCCGTATGGATAGAGTAGGCAAAATCCAAAGGCGTCGAGCCCGCCTGAACACTTACAACATCTCCTTTGGGAGTGAAGACAAAAACCTCGTCCTCAAAAAGATCGATTTTCAGGCTTTCCATGAATTCGCTGGGATCCTTGGTTTCCGTCTGCCATTCAACCATCTGACGCAGCCAGGAGAATCTTTCGTCTTCGTCATCGGTTTTCCCGCCCTCCTTATAACGCCAGTGGGCGGCAATACCGTACTCGGCCGTTCTATGCATGGTAATTGTTCTGACCTGTATTTCAATTGGCTTACCAGTAGGACCTATAACCGTTGTGTGCAGCGCTTGGTACATGTTGAACTTAGGCATAGCGATATAATCTTTAAACCGTCCCGGCAATGGCCGCCAAAGGGAGTGGACGGCCCCGAGTATCCCATAGCATTCCCTGACGTTGTCGACTAAGATCCGCACCGCGGATAAATCATATATCTCATTAAATTTCTTATCGCGCTTGATCATCTTTTGATAGATGCTATAGAAATGCTTGGTGCGGCCACTTATTTGCGCCTTTATCCCGAGCTTCCTGATTTCGTCTTTGATCTGGCTTATTACGTTACTTAGGAACTCCTCTCTATCTTCCCTCGACTCCGCCAACATCTTTTGCAGCTGACCGTATTTCTTCGGCTCGAGCGTGAAAAAAGCGAGATCCTCAAGCTCCCATTTCACTTGAAAGATACCAAGTCTGTGCGCAAGCGGTGCGTAGATTTCAAGCGTTTCTATAGCTTTTTCCTTCTGCTTCTCCTGCGACATATAGCAGAGCGTACGCATGTTGTGAAGGCGATCGGCCAACTTTATCAGGATCACTCTGATATCTTTGGCCATCGCAATTATCATTTTCCTGAGGTTCTCGGCTTGTTGCTCGGCGTGACTCTTGAACTCGATGCGCCCAAGTTTCGTGACACCGTCAATCAGGTTTGCCACTTCCGGGCCAAATTCCTTTTCGATTTTAGATAAGGTTATATCTGTGTCTTCAACAAGATCGTGCAGGAGCGCCGCGACGATGGTGGTTGTATCCATCTCCATATAGGCCAGTATCTCGGCCACGCCCAAGGGGTGATGAATGAACCCCTCGCCTGATTTCCGTTTCTGTGTTTCATGAAGTTGATTGGCAAGATCGAAAGCCCGGCGCACCAACGGAACATCGACTTTTGGGTTATACCGCTTAACTTTATCAATAAGCTCTTCAAATTCGTGTTCCGGCATATTATCGCACCTTTGACTATTCCTATGATCTCTTTCCCGCGCCGGCAAAAGTTAGAGATGATCTAAGCATCTTGGAGGGAGCCATTGTTAGAGCTATACCCTCAAATTCCAAAAACTCACGCTTCATGCCCGCAACTTTCCTCCATGTCTCAGAAAGCTCTAGCTCTACCTTCGCTTCACGTTCAATGACAACTAGTTTTCCCTCATCATTCTTCGTCAACAATCTCAACTCGCCCAATATCTTCACTGATAAGACCGCCAGGTGTCGAGTGGCCGGCTCGTAGACATCGAACTTAAGTTGACGACGACAGACCCCCGCGGCTTCATCGATGTCGAATGGACCAAAATCGCGAAGCGCCCGGTATATTTGCGCTAATCTTTCCCTATCCGGACAAAGAGATTCAATAGTGTGTCGAGCTAACCTTAAATCTTGATCATTATAGAGAAGATAAACAAGCTTCTTGCCGGTATTGTTTTCCTTGCCCGTGCACAGCTCGACCAGCGCGCGAGTTGTCAAAGGGGCCTGATAAATTATCATTCTACGTTGATGTTCTTGTGGGTCGTCGGGTACTTGACATGAAACTGTCACATTGGCTTTT
>JAUVQD010000021.1 GCA_030598355.1 Actinomycetes bacterium | reverse complement strand
TCAACGGAGTGGCGATAGTTTGGACGAAAGTCTTGATAGTAGAAGTTCACGCCGACAGTTTCGCTTATCTCGTCGCCGATCTCTCGGAGCTCATCATGAAATTGCCAGGGACTAAGGAGCAAGGTCGTGGTGAAAGCGTCAAAACCGCCAACAGAGGCTAATTCGGCTGTTTCTTTTAATCGGAGCCGGTAGCACTTTTGACATCGCTCAACCTTTTCCTTAAAATTTACGACCGTTTGAAAATACCGATGGATATCGTAGTCGCCAACTTTCAGATCTATGCCTTCGTCGTCGCACATTGCCTTAAGGTAAGCTAAGCGGCGCCGGTATTCAGCTCTGGGATGAATGTTTGGATTGTAATAAAAAGCCTCTACATCGTGGCGGTCGCCAGCTAGTTTTTCAAAAACTGCTGTAAAGCATGGCCCGCAACAAACGTGACTCAGTATTCGCATTGAAATACACTCCTTCAACCTTAAGCTTGCGCTCAAGTCGCAACCCCTATTTTCCGAAAATTACTTCGGAGGCAAAAGTTTATGCACACTATCGAAAAAATAGAAAAACGACGACGTGAAATACGATATTTAAATTATTTTCTCATGTATATAATGGCCATGACAGTTTTCGGCCTCTTTTTCTTTATCGATGAGATAACCGGTTTTGTCGGCGCCCTCAAATACAACATCATGCTCAGGCTCTATTTTATCAGCTTTGTAGTCGCTGTCATTTTCTATCAGGCTCAAAAAGAAATACAGCAAGCCACGCTAACAAAAAAATTACTTTCGGATATGCAAAATAGTTCGACTCAGCTTTCCAAAGAGCTTAGAAGCAAAGAATTTCTGTCTACCATTGGCTTCCTTATTTCTCAGGTGCAAGATACATATATTTTGGAAAAACTTTTCAAAGTGACACGCCAATTCTTCAATGCTGAAGGCGGCTTTGTGGTCTTGCGCGATAAGAATTCAAAATGGGAGACGCCGCTCATCACGTTCCCTGGAACGATCGACCCCCATCTGGTTGATCGTGTGACAGGTTTTATCAACAAAACAGGGCGCTCCTTGATCCAACCCGAACCAGGGATTGAAAATCATCAACCGATCAAGCTTGTTAAAAACCTGATAGCAGTACCGCTGAGACTGGAAGGCCGCTTATGGGGCGCGATCGCCTTTTGGACAAACTCTGAAATAAAACTTGAGAAAAATGAACTTGAAGTCCTTGAGATCATAGCGTGTGAGATCTCTAATTCTGCGACTGCGATTGATTCATTGCGGGAACAGAGCGATATACAAAGTGGTCTTTTGGGTCTGCTATCAAAAGTTGCCAGCTACCAGACAAAAACGAACGGACGCGCCAAAAGAATCGCTGATAAGGCTCAGTCCTTAGCTACCATGATGGAGCTGCCAACAACAACTGTTGAGGCCGTCGAAATCGCTGCGATACTCAAAGATGTACATAAGATCGCGGGCAAAGAAAAGAAGAATGGCGACGGCGCTAAAGCCTCGGCCAAAATATTGAAGTCGCTGAAATTCCCGAATAGAATAACTGAGATCATTTCAATGGACGGCCGATCAAAAAAACCACCGCCAATCGGCACGAGGATTATTGACGTGGCAGAAGCTTATGTTGATAAAGCGCACCCCGGGCGAGGACGCGCTCCTGCCGCCAAAACCATTTTAGCAAAAATGGAAAAGGGTTCGTTCGACGAACGGGTTATGGAAATCCTAAAACAATCGCTCTAACTAGTTTGTAAAAACGAACGCCGGGCCGATAAGTTTCGGGAAATGCTCTTTTAGCGCTTTTCTAACCTCAGAACACAACTGACAACCATCAACGTAACCTTGACTAGGCTTCCAACCATAGCTTTTTGCAAAACGAGCCAGCTCGGCCGGGCCACCTGCGGCCAGGCTTGCCACTAAAGGATGGTTTTCAGGTTGATAATCCTTAAATATCTGATTTACACTTTTCACTGTCGCGGTTTCCCCGAGCAAAAGACCTTGGCAAAGATGTATCTCGCCCAATGGATCTATATGGACTCGGCTCGGACACTCTAGTTCTTCCGGACAAGTCGTCAGTGATCTCCAATCCTTATTGCCGTTGACACAGAGACTGGAAGCCGCTCTTCCCCGGCAGACAATATCGCCGGCTAAAAAGGGTGCCGACTCAGCTCCATCTGTGGCTGAACCGCTCTCACAATACATAACATCAACTTTAAGGCCGAGCGAACGTGCGGCGTCGACAGCAATATTTACCCGGCTAACCGGGACAAATTCCTCATGCCAGGCATCAGTGCTGATTGATAAAGATTTAAGACCTGCAGCCACCAAAGGTTGTAATCGCTCTTCAGCTTTTTGCTCGGATATTGCCCAGAACCCATTGGTCAAAGCGCCTATCCAAAATCCGCGGTCAGTAGCGTATCTTATCGTGGATAACAATAGCTCAGGAAATAGAAAGGGCTCGCCGCCTTCAACGAAGAGATGATTGACCGTAGGCATCAGGCTAGCTTCATCGATTATCTTTTTGGCTAGAGCAGAAGAAAAGACTTCCCTCCGATCAGGACCCGCGCTCAAAAAGCAGTGGCGACAGCGAGCATTACATTTATAGGTTAGCAGCAGGTGCAGGCCCTGCATTGACATTTGTGTTCACGTCCCTCAACGATTGATTATACCTTGGGAACGCGATAAAGACCAAAGCCGCTAAATGATTTCGTCGATAATCTGTAAGCCCGTTGCCTCTTCGGCGGCCATCCAGGTGTCGGCCCGCATGTCTTGCTCCACTTTTTCTAGTTTTTGATGAGAGCTATCCGCAATAATTTTTGCCAACTGCTGGTTCAATCTTTCATAGAAGCTAAATGTAGTTTTGAGCTCATCAAAACGCTGATACCGCCCGGCAGAAATCTGATGCATCATCATCCAGCTGCCGCGCGTACAGAATCGATAACCAGGTTCACCGGCTGCCAATATGACCAAGGCCATTGAAAACGCGTAGCCGAGACAGAATGTCATGACCGGCGAGGTTATTGTCCGCATAGTTTCTACAATTGTCAGGCCATCAAGGGCGGAACCCCCGCTGGACGATATTTTCATTATGATTGGTTCTCCCGGGTCCTTCGCTTCGAACTCGAGCATTTTTCTGATTACTTCTTTTGATTTGTCGCTCTCGATTTCGCCGAAATAAAGAATGGTGCGTAAGTCGTCTAGGGTTCTATATTTCTGGAGGTCCTCAAAAGTTTTCCATCGTTCGAATTCAGTCACTTCTTCGTCAGTCAAATGACGTCCGGCCGATTCTGACCCATCACCATGACGACCAGCTCTTGAACGATCACTTGATTTTCTTGAACCGAATAACTCCAAAGGTATAAGACTCCTTTTTCTGAATCTTACCCAATGGAGAGAGGTGAGTGACAATGCAGCGTTACAATTTATGACCCTTTAAGATCAGCGGCAGCCCGCTGACCATCATGATCACCTTATCAGACACAGCCGCGATCTTCTGGTTGCAGCGACCAGCTAGATCTCTGAAAATCCGGGCCGACTCATTATCGGGCACAATACCAGCCCCCACCTCGTTTGTGACAAAAATTACGGTGCTGTTTCCTTGGCTTGACGCAACTCCTAGAAGCTCACACTTCTCAACTATCCCCGCTTCGTCCAGATCTTGGCCCTTTTCAACCGCTTCCAGCATCAAGTTGTTTATCCATAATGTCAGGCAATCAACGACGATCACGTCGTAATGCCCGCTGTCACGTATGGCACCGGCAAGATCGAGTGTTTCCTCGAGCACATCCCACTCTTTTTCGCCTCTTGCTTCCTTGTGTCGTTCAATACGCTGCCTCATCTCTTCATCGGTGACCGGAGCCGTCGCAATAAACAACTTTCGCCCTCCAATCGACGAAGCCAGCTTTCCGGCCTGGCTACTCTTTCCGCTTCGGCAGCCGCCTGTGACAAGAATTATCATGGAGCAATCTCCTTTTTTGGTATGCAAAACATAGACCACTTTGGATCACCGACACCGAAGCTGACAACTTTGCCGGTTTCAAGGTCAACTGTGACTTTACCAAAACTCTCCGCATTTCGCTGCGGATCGCCTGACCAAACAGCCGTATAATACCCTCGTTTAGGCCAATTATAATCTGGTTGCTTTAGTTGAAATCGATATCCAGGGAAAAGATCGTATCTATCAACCCAGGCTTTCGCAATTTCTCTGGCATCGCTAAACCCGAATTTGGTCTGCGTATCTTGATGTTGAATCTCTTCAAAAATCGCATATTGGATATTTCCGTCCGTCGCGCCAACAAGAAAATATCCGGCCCCGTTCGTCTGTTTGACTTCAAAAGCCCTACCCGACGGAAAATCAGTTAGAGCGAGAACTTTAAGAGAAGTCGACTCGTCAAAAAATTTATTGATGGTTTTGGAAATAGCTTTTTTTGTTATTGGCTTGGAATTGTCTAGGACAGAATGTCCGCCTAACGCGACTAAGATGAGAAGGGCCAGCGTTATCATTAAATGACGCGTCCAACTCGAGGACGTCACTTAAGTTTTCTTCTTGTTTTTTCGCACCGACCTAAGAATAAACCAGCCGATAACCGGTACCGAGAAAATACTGACGGCAATAGCGGCCATTGAAGAATCATCCGCGGGTTCCTCGATCGGTGTGTAGCCAGGGCTTCCCGGCTCCGGTGGGGCTGCTGCTGCCTCGTCCGCCGCGCCTTCATGATCCATACCGGGCATCTCCTCAGCCGCCATACCAACTGAAGACAACAAGAAGACGAGGAGAAGCGTTACCGAGAGAATAGTGAGTGATTTAAGAATTATTTTCTTCATGCACACCTTTTATGTCCAACCTTGCCTGAATTTTCTAGAATGATACCAGGTCAATTACATATGGACAAGAGAACTGAAGTTGGCTTGTCACTCCCACCGCCACAGCTTGAAGCTGATCAAAAAGAAGACTGCTGTCGTTGCCACCAGCACCCAAAGGTCATAGGTGATTGCGCTTAGCGGTTCAGCTTTTATCATTACATCGCGCAAGGCGTTCGCTAAATACGTGAGCGGTAATGCTTTTATGACTGGTCTTATCCAGGCGGGAGCCGTATCGACCGGAAAAAAGACTCCCCCCAAAAACATCATTGGCATAGTAATAATATTGCTCACGGTATCTGATATTTCTCTATTACGAGAGAAGCTGGCTACAGAAAAAGCAATCGTTACAAAGGTTAATGAGCCAAGAATAATGACGACAAAAAGAGCGAAATAACTGCCGAGAACATGAACATCGAAGAAGGCCCAGGCCGCGCCAACCAGCAACATGGCCCGAAGAATTGAGAACAGCATTTGGTTTGTGATTTGCGCCCCGAGAAATAAAGCTAGCGGCTGCGGGGTAACCTTTAGCCTTCGCAAAATTCCACGTTCCCGGTAGCTAACGATCGTGCCCGCTAAACCAAACATGGCCGAGTTCATCAATGTCATCGCGATGATGCCCGGCACCAGAAAATCTATATACCGCAGATTAGTGAGTCTGACGCTGTGGCTCTTAAGACCGAGAAGTGTAGGAGACCGGCTGACGGCACGATCAACAGAACCTAGCACGTTCGCAACTGACCCCCTGACCACCTGAGACACAAAAGTTGCCGAGGGGTCATAATAGAGATCAACTTTCACCTTCGAGGGAGATTCGACTGAGCCCGGATTTTCACCCGCCATCTGACGTGCGCGTCTCTCTTCGTTTTCGGCTATCGCCTGCTTGAGATCTTTAGAGAAGCCGGCCGGCAGGACTACGACCCCGTCAAGATTGCCCGCTTTCAGTCTTTTCTTGGCGTCCTTAAGCTCACTAACTTCGTACAATTTGATAATCTTGGCTTTCTCAAAGCCCTCTATAATCTTCTGTGATTCCGGGGTGTCATCGCGGTCAACAATGCCCAACCTCGGTGTTGCTTGGCCACCGTTAAAAACAATTCCAAAAAGGCCCATCAATATAAGGGGAAAGACAAATAGCCAAAAAAGAGCCTGTTTGTTGCGGACTGTCATCTTAAAGTTAGCCGCTAGAAGATCATAAAACTGTCTCAATCGCGAAGCCCTTTCCCTGTATATTGAAGAAAAACATCTTCGAGGTTTGCTCCTGATATCTGCAAATTTTCAACTTTAAAATTATCGGTCTTCGCCATGTCAAAAAGACCGATAATCGAAGTTTGAACGTCTTTGGTATAGAGAACATATTGCCCCTCGAATACCGATGTTTCCGAAGCTTCTGTTTGTTTCTCCAGGTCGTCCAAGGCCACACCATGACTTGATTGGAAACTTATCTTCACTTCCGCGCCCAAGCCTTCAATCAACTTTTTAGGAGCGTTAATGTCGATTATTCGACCGGCATCCATAATAGCTACTCTGCCGCAAAGAATTTCTGCTTCCTCCATGTAATGAGTAGTAAGAACAATAGTTTTACCTTCTTTGTTGATTTTACGAATGACATCCCAAAGACTTCTTCGAGCCTGGGGGTCTAAGCCGGTCGTTGGCTCATCGAGAAAAACTACTTCCGGATCGTTTACGAGCGCCAAAGCAATAGAAAGACGTTGTTGCTGTCCCCCGGAAAGCTCGTTAACTCTGGCTTTTTCTTTATCCACAAGGCTGACCGCTTCTAAAAGTTCATCTATTTTCTCGGCAGTCAGCACACGTCGATAGAACGAGCCAAAAAGCGCCAACATTTCCCGGACAGTTAAGTAATCGAAAAGAGCGGTAGTTTGAAGTTGGACTCCGATTAGTTCTTTGGTGGCCCCGGGATTAGGCCACACTGAAATGGTTTTAATCTTGATCTCCCCGGAATCCGGCCGCCTTAAGCCCTCAATCATCTCTAGTGTTGTCGTCTTTCCGGCTCCGTTAGGCCCGAGAATACCAAAGATCTCTCCTTGGGCTACTTCAAATGAGACATTATCAACGGCCTTTAGATCTACGTAGGCTTTGCTTAAGTCTTTCACTTCAATTGTATTCAAATGTGATCCTCTTCGGCTCTTTTAAAAAAGTGGTTTTTGCGGCGATTTTGTCTCAGAAAACGCAATGCCTAAATGGTTATAGGCTCGCTCTGTCGCGATCCGGCCCCTCGGAGTTCGCTGGAGAAATCCTAGCTGGACCAGGTACGGTTCATAAACGTCCTCAATAGTGCCTGATTCTTCCCCGAGCGCCACAGCCAGTGTATTTAAGCCAACAGGCGCCCCGTTGAACTTGCGTATCAGGGTCGTCAAAATCCTTTGATCAAGTTTATCCAAACCAACTTCGTCAACTTCAAAAAGGTTTAGGGCTTCGGCTGCCAACGCTGCCGTTATCCTGCCGTCAGATTCTATTTCGCTGTAGTCGCGTACCCGCTTCAGGAGGCGGTTAGCTATTCTCGGTGTGCCCCTTGACCGTTTAGCTATCTCCAGGGCTCCGTCGGGCTCAATTTGAACTTTTATTAGCTTTGCTGATCGATCAATAATCTGCGCAATCTCTTCGGCCTCATAATAATCAAGGCGGCAATTGATGCCAAAACGATCTCGAAGCGGTGAGGTGATTAGCCCGGTTCTAGTGGTGGCCCCAACTAAGGTGAACGGTGGTATCTCAAGCCTTAGTGAACGCGCGCTTGGCCCTTTTCCGATAACAATGTCCAGCTCAAAATCTTCCAGCCCCGGATAAAGGATCTCCTCCACTGCCCGGTTAAGCCTATGTATCTCGTCAATAAACAAAACATCGTGAGGATCTAGATTAGTCAAGATCGCGGCCAAGTCACCGGCGCGCTCCAGGGCCGGGCCGGAAGTTGTCTTTAAACTTACGCCAAGCTCGGTCGCGACAATATAGGCCAGCGTTGTCTTGCCGAGACCCGGAGGCCCGCAAAGGAGAAGATGATCAAGAACTTCCCCTCGAGCCCGAGCCGCTCTAATAAATATCGAGAGATTTTCTTTGATCTGCCCCTGACCGACAAATTCATTTAATTTTTTTGGCCTAAGGCTTCTATCAAGCTCAACTTCATCTTTACTGATATCGGCGGCCAAAATTCTATCGTCCAAAACAGCTCCTATACTTTGGCCAATTTCTTTAAAGCAAATTTAATGCACCAGTCGACACTTTTGTCTTCAGCGACTCCAACCAGCGCTTGAACTGCTTCCGCGGGTTGATAGCCAAGTCCGATCAAGGCTTGTCGGGCTTCAATAATCGGTGATTCTGATGGGACAGCATCGATCTCCATACCTGCTCCCAGCTTCTCTTTCAATTCGAGAATCAACCTTTGCGCGGTTTTTTTGCCCACGCCCGGAGCCCCGGAAATCAATTGGGCGTCCTCTGCCACTATGGCCTGAATTAATTGGGCGGGCGGCAGGTGAGAAAGAATGTTAAGCGCCGCTTTGGGCCCAACGTTACTCACCCCTATTAATTGAATAAAAACCTCTTTTTCGGTCTCGTTTGCAAAACCATAGAGGTTCATCGAATCGTCTTTTATCTGTAAATAAGTGCAGAGCCTTACTTGGCTGCCGATCGCGGGCAGCGAGGCAATATCTGGCAGGGGCATCATAAGCTGGTAGCCAACACCGCCGGATTCAACAATGACCGTTTGACTGCTTTTGCTGGCCAGAATTCCATTCAACAACGCTATCATTATCAATCACCTCTCTGTACTTGCTGCCGCTACTTGACGCCCGCCTGTTTTTTGACCAATTTTCGACTGTGAGCATGGCATATAGCAACTGCTAGCGCATCAGCGGCATCATCGGGTTTTGGTATCTTCTTGAGCGATAAAATAGCTTTCACCATATACTGTACCTGAGATTTATCAGCGGCGCCATAACCGACAACAGATTGCTTGACCTGCGTGGGAGTATATTCGCTGAGCTCACAGCCAGCGTTGGCGGCGGCCAATAAACTAACCCCGCGCGCTTGCCCGACTGCTATCGCTGTCCTGGTATTTTTAGAGAAAAATAATTGCTCAACTGCAACTTCCGGCTCTTCAAGGGTTTGAAATAATGAATGCAAGTCTTCGCTCAACATTTTTAAACGATGATGAGCCGCCCTACCGCTGGGTGTGGATATCACGCCATACATGAGAACTTTTATCTTGGCTCCCGTCAAGGTGATAGCTCCATAGCCGGTTGCGGCTGTGCCAGGATCTATTCCTAATATGATCATTTATCCCTTTCGGCAATTTATTAGAAGAAACGCTCAATATTTATACGAACATACGTACTGTATCACCTTTTACGATTGAGCCGCAAGTTCTTCTATAATCTCGTCGGGGATATCAAAATTGGAGTAGACTTCCTGAACATCGTCACAGTCCTCAAGAGCATCGATGAATTTCAACACGCGCTGGGCTTCTTCCCTTGATAGGGCTTGAGTAGTTTTGGGCAGCATGCATAGATCAGCTGATGTATACGCTATCTCTTTTTGCTGTAATGTCTGGCTCACACTAGCTAGCTCCTGCGGGTCGGTTGTGATCTCATAACAATCGCCTTCGGTATTCATATCTTCGGCCCCTGCCTCCAGCGCGCCTTCAAGAATAGTCTCTTCGTCACCCGCGGAACTAGGAACTAAAATAACGCCTTTTCGCTCAAACATCCAAGCCACTGACCCTGAAGATCCAAGCTTCCCATTATATTTGGTAAAGATGTTCCGCATTTCAGCCGCGGCACGATTGCGATTATCTGTCATGACCTCAACTAGGACTGCCACGCCATCGGGCCCGTATCCTTCATAGAGAATCTGCTCAAACTGGACGCCTTCAATTTCGCCGGTTCCGCGCTTTATGGCTCGATCGATATTGTCGGCCGGCATATTCTGGCTTTTTGCTTTCTCAATGGCATTTGCCAGGGTGACGTTCATTTCGGGGTTCCCGCCGCCGTCTTTTGCGGCCACGGTTATGTAACGCGAGAGTCGAGAAAATATCTTCCCCCTTTTAGCGTCTGCTTTGCCTTTCTTGTGCTTTATTGACGACCATTTCGAGTGGCCCGACATGAATTACCCTCCCTTTTGTTTAACTTGCCCCTTATTTTTCTCGATCATTTTTAAGAAATGCCTGTGAATCTCTAGATCATCGGTTAGCTCCGGATGGAAGCAGCTCACTAAAGACCGTCTTTCTTCCAACAAAACCGGATTTCCCTGGTAGCTCGCGAGCATCTTTACTTTTGATCCGGTCTCCTCGACCAATGGCGCCCTTATAAAAACGGCCCGATATTTTTTTGATGACAGGCTGTCGATGGAAATATCGGCCTCAAAGCTCTCTGTTTGAGACCCGTAAGCGTTCCGCCTGACCTTGATATCTACTAAGCCGAGAAGACCCTGTTCGCCTTCTGCTGTCTCCCGAGCCATAAGAATCAAACCGGCGCATGTTCCGAAAATCGCCAACCCACCTTCAGCAGCCTTCTTGATCGCCTCTGTCAAGCCCGCTCGAGACATAAGCTTTGCTATGGTGGTACTCTCACCGCCGGGTATTATCAGACCATCGAGGAGCTCTATTTCTTCTGCCTGCTTCACAAGAGCCGGCACCGCTCCGCACCGCTCTATCGCCCTTTGATGCTCTCGAACACTGCCCTGAAGGGCCAAAATGCCAATTGTTGGAACGTCCGGCACCTACCAGCCTCTGTTCTGAAGAAGACCTGTCTCTGGAATATCTCCAATTTCCATGCCGACCATAGCCGGACCTAATCCTTTTGATATGCTCGCTAAAATCTTAGGGTCATTGAAGTTCGTTGTTGCCTCGACGATAGCTTTTGCTCGCGCGGCCGGATCATCTGATTTAAATATTCCGGAACCAACAAAAACACCATCCGCGCCCAGTTGCATCATTAATGCGGCATCTGCCGGCGTCGCTAGACCACCAGCGGAAAAGTTGACTACCGGTAGGCGCCCGGTTTTTGCTACTTCTACCACTATTTCGTATGGCGCTCGCAAATCTTTCGCCGCTGACATCAATTCTTCTTTAGGCATGCCTTTAACTTGCATAACGCCCCGGTTGATTGAACGCATATGACGAACGGCTTCAACGACGTTCCCCGTACCTGCTTCACCTTTGGTCCGAATCATCGCGGCACCTTCGCCGACGCGCCTCAGGGCCTCTCCTAAATCAGTCGCGCCGCAAACAAAGGGAACAGTGAAACCTGATTTATCAATGTGATGACTCTCATCAGCCGGAGTTAAAACTTCACTTTCATCAATATAGTCTACGCCCAGTGCTTCCAGTATCTGGGCCTCCACAAAGTGACCGATCCTGGCCTTGGCCATAACCGGTATTGTGACCGCTTCAACGATCTT
>JAUVQD010000212.1 GCA_030598355.1 Actinomycetes bacterium | reverse complement strand
TTTTGCCTTGAAAAAGCGTCTTATACCACTTGCTTGTTCTGTCTTATTCTATATGTGTGAAACTTGGTTTCTCAGTCGATAAATTGATTTCAGTTTAATCAGAGGGGACGATGAATAAAATCACTCAGCGCTACCTGGTGTTTTCTTTATTTCTAAAGCCATCTCTCCAACTACTTCGGCTAGCTTAGCCCGAGATTAAACTGGTTGTTTAATCACTCAAAAGGCTCTTCGCCAACTATAGATGGAGTTACAAATATATTAGTGTAAATAAAGTACTCGAGCCCCAGCTTATTTTTCGCTGATCATACAAGTCAACTATTGCCATTAATCATAGGTGCTTCCAGGCTAATGTCAAGAAATCTGACTTAACCGGTCAGAATAGCTTGCTCGGTGACTTAAAATTTGCCTGCGAATGGCCGTTATTAATAGCTTACCGGTTCGATATTTGATGTGGGCAGTAGAATTGTTGTGCCTAAACCTAAGATCTTCTAGTTTTCTTGAGATTCCGCTTTACTCAATTGCGACTTAAGATAACTATTGTCAGGTTCAAGCTCAAGTCCCGAGCTATAAGCAGAACTTGCGCTCTCACGATCACTCATAAGCATGTAGGTGTCGCCGATTTCTGAGTAGGTAATTGCTTTAGCTCGATCATTGCCAGCATAGCCTCCAAGCGCTTTTTCCCAGCTCGTAATTGCTGCTTTGAAGCGTTTCTGTTTAACATACGTCTTGGCCAGTTCCGATAAAAAAAGTGGCGAAGAAGGCTTTAACTGGACGGCTTTCTTGAGTTCTTTTGCTGCTTGATCAACTCGGCCCAGCTGCCTCAGCATTATTCCTAGCCTATAATGAGTATCAGCGTCATCTGGTTCGGCTTCAAGAATCTGTTCATATTGCTCAGCCGCTTTTTCCAGTTCTCCCGAAAGCATATATGATCCGGCCAACATGCTTCTCGTTTTAGTGTCTTCCGGATTTGCTTGAACGTATTCTTTCAATTTTGGCAGAGCCTTCTTGAACTCGCCCTTGTTATAGAGCTTCTCTGCTTCAGTTTTGAGTTTTCCATCAGCCTTTTTTTCGGCCACCTGGAAAAAGCCGCTGCGCAAGAAAAGCACAGCAATCGCAATTACGCCTACACCGACGGCTGCCGCGATCCAAATCCATCGCGCTGAAAAAATTGAACTATCCGCTGACTTGTCATCAACCATAGGCTTGCCTCATTAAACGAATTCCAAGGTGTTTATTTAACCACTGATTTTTCTATTATTCAAGCTGTCTAGGAGTCAATCAAGGTTATAGACCTGTGTTCACAGACAGCCAGACAATCTCCACAGCCATTGCATAGCGAGGCGTCAATAATGGCGGGCTCATCCCAATCTACTTTAATGATCACCCTTCGCTCACACACTTTCGCCGCCAAACACTTTGAGCAGTGGGCACCGCTGCATTTTTGAGCATTGACCACCGCGATCTTCACTTATTCACATCCCTTATGACTCATCGACATAGAAGAGCTCAGTGGTGGATATTATATGCTCTTTGAGGAGAATGGTGAGTGAAATTTATAGACATACCAATATTTACGACTCCAAGCGGGAATGTTTATCACGATAAGTTTTGATGCTAATATGAGGATTCGCGCAGAGAGAAGGAGCCTATGGATGATATAGCGGGACAAGCAGTTAACACGGCAAGCCTGGTGGATTATCAACCCGGTGCGGTCGTGAGCCGGACAATAATTAAGAGAAAAGCCGGCACGATCACTTTATTTGCGTTTGATAAAGGTGAGGGTTTGAGCGAACACACAGCCCCTTTTGACGCTCTTGTCCAGATCCTTGAGGGCGAGGCCGAAGTTGTTATTTCAGGCAAAAAACAAAACGTCAAATTCGGGGAGATGATCATCTTGCCAGCTGATCGCCCTCATAGTTTAAGGGCTAACGCTAAATTCAAGATGATGTTAATGATGGTTCGCGCTTAACTAATTGTCCTTTTAAGCGGGGGTTGTTTTTGTTATTGTGTAGAAAATCTGAAAGTGAGAGCTATGTTAAAGATGGAGCTTCACGGCGTCAACCTTGATGTCGTAACCCAACAACCAGTGGTGATCTTAAAAGATCCCAGCGCAAAGCGATTTTTGCCGATTTGGATCGGTCAATTCGAGGCGACTTCAATATTAATGGAAATGCAGGGAGTCCAGCCGAGCCGCCCCTTAACACACGATCTACTAAAAACGATGATTGAAACCCTCGAGGCGTCGATTGAACAAATTGTCATCAATGATCTTAAGGACGGCACCTTTTTCGCCAAGATTCACTTAAACCGTAACTCGGCGTCAATAACGATTGATGCTCGACCCAGTGACGCCATCGCTTTAGCTGTTAGGGTGAAGGCTCCAATTTTTGCCGCGGAAGAAGTTCTGGAAAAAGCCGCAATATTAACAGAAGAGGGCGAGGACGACGAAGTCAAGCGTTTTCGTTCGTTTTTAGATTCAATCGATCCCGATGATTTTGGACCCAATAATCCAAACCAGGGCGGACCCAGCAACTAGAGGGTTTGGCTAAATCCTGTTGACTACAGTTCGATTTCACCAAGAAGTCTTACGTCCTTGACGGCGCCTCTTGGAATAATGTGGAAATCGTTGTGCTTATAGCCCTTCCCTCGATTGGAAAGATCATAGTCTTGCACAAGCACAAGGTAATCTTTTGATTCCTGCCACAGGATACCAACTGTGATTTTCGTCAAACGAAAGAGCTCAAAATCGTCCGGTATTTCAACTCTGGTATAGGCGGTAATATCTTCCCAAACGACCATCGCCATGGATTTGATAATATGTTTTGTGCCGACATTTCTTGGTCTTATTACTTGGTGTGGCCGAAAAACAAAATTCTTGAGATCGTCGTCGAGGGTTTCTCTTCTCTTTGTGTCTCTGTCCAGCTCATATTCTTCCATCGCTGCCATACCTTATCAATTTATGTTTTAACTGTCTACCGTTTCTGCTGTTTGATTGAGACCGGATGGGGAATGAATTAGCTGTCAGAAGGGGGTTCTTTTTGAAAACATCAACAAAGTACGCGGGCGAAATTCCAATAATCTCTGTGGAAGGGCAGGTCGACATAGATAATTATGTCGAGATACATGATTTGATCCTGACCGAGATACAGAACGGACATCCAAATATTGTGTTGAATTTTAAAAAACTAAACTTCATGGACAGCGCTGCTCTTGGCATGCTTCTTCGCGGTCTAGATAAGGCAAAGCAG
>JAUVQD010000082.1 GCA_030598355.1 Actinomycetes bacterium | reverse complement strand
TCTCTTCCAAAAATAGACACTAAAACTTTGAGCTTGCTTTGGTCAAGGTTTATCTCAGAAATTGTCCCGGTGAAATCTGCTAGCGGACCATGTATTACCTTCACAGTTTGACCCTCGGTATATTCAGTCTTCGGTTTGGGCTTCCCGGCAGCGACACGATGTAATATCTTGTCAACCTCCATCTCGGAAAGAGCCGTGGGCTTTGCGTTTGAGCCAACAAAACCGGTTACACCTGGCGTGTTCCTAACTACATACCAAGAATCATCCCCTAGTTGCATCTGTACTAAGATATACCCTGGAAAAACTTTTTTTTGGTTAACAACTTTTTTGCCGGCTTTTATTTCCATTACATCTTCAGTAGGTATAGTTACCTGAAATATCTGATTTTCCATATCCATCGAAGATATACGGTGTTCCAGATTTTTCTTAACCTTATTCTCGTACCCGGAATACGTATGAATGACATACCAGCGCTTCATTGACAAATAACTCCTTTTTTTATCAACACTTCAATAAATCCCTTTTAGGGTAGAAATGACGAAATAAATTTCGAGAAAATAAAATCAAGTACTCCTGTATATATTGAAAAGAAAGCCAACGCCGCCAAGACCACGATCGTCGCGGACACTAGTGAGGCGCGGTCCGGCCAGATTACCTTTTTGAACTCAACGCGCACGTCCCTAAAATACTGCGGTATAGCAACGAGGAGACTTACTTTCTCCTTTTTAGCTGATTTTTTTCTTGAAGGCGATGTATCTTTTGTCTTTGCCAATGCCACCGGTGCTCCTTCGCACAATATCGCTAATCTTGCCTTCCCCACTTGGGGCCAAATGTACACTCATCTCCATCTTGCAGGCCTGGAGGGATTCGAACCCCCAACACCCGGTGTTGGAGACCGGTGCTCTAGCCAATTGGAGCTACAGGCCTAAATCAGTACCTAACTTACCTGGTTTCGCGATGCACTGTATGGGTCCTGCACCATTGACAGTACTTTTTCATCTCTAGCCTGTCAGGATCATTTTTCTTATTCTTGTTCGTCGTATAGTTTCTGCGTTTGCACTCAGTGCACGCTAGAGTAACGGTAACTCGCATATCTTTTCCTCCGAGCTTAAACAGCGACTTGGCACAAATGTTGAGTCTATTGTCTACTGGTCACTGTGTCAACCCACTAAACTAAGCCTTGTCCCTATTGCGCTTAATAACTTACCCTCCGCTAGGCAACCTTAATAAAATCATAAACTCTTGTTGACTGGCGGTAGGTAGATATTATAACAGTAATTACTTTAGGCATTTTACTAAGTCTTGGCGAAATTAACAACAAGCGATTCATATAAGTTTTTAAGAAATCTTATTCTTCAGCTAAAATGTCAAATAGGTGCGCTCGGGTTAAGGGCACCTCTCGCCCCCCGTATGCATTGGTTTTCGAACCGCAGACCTGGTGAAGATTTAAATAACCTTCTTCAAAAGCCAGAGCACATCCAGCCATATAAAGAAGCCAGGCCCGATAAGTCGCCTCGGAAACAATTGACAAAGCCTCCGCTGGCTGGGTTTGGAGATTCCTCACCCAGTGGCGCAGCGTCTTGGCATAATGTTTTCTGAGTGATTCTAGATCGTAGACTTCGAAATCAGCAGCTTCCATCCCCTCGACAACTCGCTGGCTAGCATGAAGCTCTCCACCCGGAAAGATATGTTGCCCCATAAATCGGGCCTCGGACGCCTTCTTCCAATCCGGTTTCGGCTTTCTGGTAATGCCTTGATTGACGAACAGACCGTCGTCGCGAAGCAAATCATGCATTTTCTTGAAATAGGCATCAAGATTTCGGCCGCCAACGTGCTCATACATACCGACGCTCACTATCTTGTCATATTTCTCTGAAGAATCGACATTCCGGTAGTCCATAAGTTCCACCCGGCATTTGTCTTCCAGGCCAAGCTCCTTGATGCGTTCGTTTGCATATGCGCACTGAGGCTCACTTAATGTCACGCCCAGCGATTCGGCGCCAAAATCCTGGGCGGCCCTTATAACGAGCGATCCCCAACCGCAACCTATATCCAGCAGACGCTCCCCTTTTTGCAGGCATAACTTTTTCAGCAGATAATCGATTTTTCGCTCTTGCGCCATATCGAGATCATCTGAGCTTTCACTAAAAAGAGCGCAGGAATACATCATTGATGGGCCTAAGAATAGCCGGTAGAAGTCATTGGCGACGTCGTAATGGTGAGAAATAAAATCCGCGTCATTATCCTGGGTGTGCCATTTATAGCTTTTCAACACATTAGTGACAATACGGGCTTTGTCGAAAACAGTCAGCTTGTCGGGATAAAACTGCTCTTTAATATTGATGACGGAGTATATGTCACCTTCGACCTTCATCGCTCCGTGAACATACGCGAGGGCTAAAACATATGTGTCTCTGGAGCCGAGCACCCTGCGAGCCTCATTATTGCTCGTGAAGCTGATCTCAGCTTTTGTGTTTTCGCTTTTGATAATTCTCTTGCCGGCCACCCTGACATCAACCGGAACGCTCCAGCTGTCCGTACCGACAAGATTGCTTAATTGACCGCCAACTACGGTTCCCATAAAAACCCTCTTTATCGCCTAAAAAGAATTTTCCTTTGCCTGGAAAACCTTAAACAAATCAGTTGATTGACTGTGCGGAGAAATCAGGATCTTATTGGGAAAATAGGCCGGTGAGAGTTGCTTTGGCTAGGGATTTTCCGGTGATTGCTTTTTCGTATTGCGCGAAGTTTGAACTAGCTCCTAATTCTAAAGACGCCACGTCAAGCGCCCAAACTGTTGTTTCATATCCATGATCGCCTGTTCCTGCAGGAGGTCGACCACCGCCATACCCGGGCTGGCCGTAATCTGTAGCTAATTCAATAGCACCAACTGGCATCCTTCCTGCCCCCGACGCCCCTTCAGCAATCTGAAAAACATCTGCCGGAATATCGATGACCAGCCAATGAACAAAATGGTTAGCGACAGGATGATGATCAATCATGGCCAAACAGAAAGATCTTGTCCCTTGAGGGGCATCTTCCCACTGAAATGGAGGTGAAACGTTCTGCCCGCCAACCGGACCAAGGTTAGCGTACTTTGTCGGCAGCCGTTCACCATCTTTATATGAAGATTTTAGAATCATCTTAAAGAACCTCGGCTGTCTTTAACTCGCTCTTTGACACACTGCACAGTCTACCAACTAGCCATAACAGAGTACAGCCAAGACTTGGAAGCCCAAGCCTTGACTGTATTTTTTCGTAAACACCAAGAATGTTTAAGCGGCAACAACGCGAATTGGATCCGACGCCTTCATGATGCCGTCGGCTCTATTCACGAGCTCGGCAGGTCCTTTTACGATCACCAAGAACTCACCCGCGGCTATACGTTGTTCGAGCTCTTTTGCTTCAGGCTCTTTGATTCCCATCGAAGCTAGCGCAGTCGCGAGTACTCCAACACCCGCGCCAAGAACAGCTCCTTCGATAGCTCCGGCTAAAATAGCGGCCAAGCCGCCAACTGCCACTATTGGTCCGACAGGTATTGCGGCGATAAAGATGGCGGCGCCACCGACGACTCCACCAATACCACCGATCCAACCGCCCCACTTCGCCCCTTCTTCCAAGCGATGTTTGGTTGTATGAAAACCTTGCACTTCTTCCTCTAGTGGCTTCACTTTCCCTGCCGGTCCGGCAACCGAAACATGGTCAGCTCCGATATCAGCTTCCTTCAGCGCGCCAATCACCTCATGGACAGTTTCGTCTTCACCAAATACTGCTACAGTTACATTTTCAGTCATTTTTATCTCCCCCTTTTCTTTGAAATGCTCACTTTAGTTACCCGTTCATTTTCCATAGAAACATTTACGTGTTTCCACTAAAACTGCTGGGCAGGAGGTCCAACTATTAAAGTAAGATTTTTTGGTTATGCTATTTTGGTTCGTTGAATCCTTTAATTATCAACCACAGAGCCATAACCATTTCATTCAAAGCTATCGGAAGATAAAGAAGCATTGCTGTGTTCGAGGTTGGCTCTACAGAGCCGAAGAAAACCGAGAAGCTCGCGACTAGCCACAATGGAACCCCGATAAGCCCCCAGATCGTCAAAAATCGGGGAATGAGCTTTGTTCGAAATAAAGAAAAATAAAACAAAGCCGCAGCTACGCCAAAGCTAATCGTTCCCATATGGTAGGTCCAATAATTTTCTTCCCTAAAAGCTGCGCCGAGGGCTCGAAAAAATGAAGCATCCGGAGCGCCTGCTTTTATGAATTGTTGACTAACTTCTATTAGCGACAATATACTGACTACGCTCAGAATAAAGAGCACACCCTCAATAATTCTGAGACTGGAGTATCCAAAAGCTAGGGTTTCACTATCCTTCTTCAAGATTGGATACATGACGATTCCAATAGCGGTAACAGCGAAGCCCATAATTAACATCAGCAAGCCGCCTATCAATACTTGGCTTTCATTTTCAGCGACCTTGGTAAGATACTCGGAGTCAGTTAGGGGTTCCATAAAAGAGATGCTGAGCACGCCCGCGACCGTTGCAATTATGAATAATACCCCTACTACTATTGCTGTCTTTCTGCTTGAATTCATTTTATCCTCCCCTTGAGCTGTTTGTTGAATATTCCCCTTAGGCAACAGCTTGATTCATCAAACAGACAAATACCAGCTCAAGTCTCAGCCGGCTTCTCTTTTATCAACAGATATGACAGCACAAACAGCCATAGACTAAATGTATAAACAACAATCCGCTCCGTCAGGCCCACCATACCCAAGTCATTTGCTATCACAACAGGAGTCAAGCCGCCGGCAATAGCCATCACCACCAGGCATATATATGTAAACAATCTAAATTTTCTCCATCCCTTATTTCGATATAGGCCCTGTCCGATCATTGGTAGAATAAAAAAGATCAGCAAGGCCGCGACCGCAACTAAAACCAGGTGCATAGTTCCCGGAAATGTAGCCGGATCCCCAATCGGGTCCTGGGGAAAGATTGAGCTAGTCAGTGAATCGCAAACGCCCACAGCCACTAAGAGCGCGCCGCTGATAAAGATCAATTTAGATTATTAATATGGCGTGGATGAACAAAAATGGGCTGAGCAATAGTCTGTTTTTGGCCCCGGCCTGAATTAACTCGCTCACAGCATTGCTCGAATAACTATAGTGGGGAGTTACGATGCCGCCTAGAATATCTCCGAGCAGATACGCGATTCCCGCGCCCAAGCCAGCATAATATGGCAGTTTATTCTTCATGATTAACGTTTTTCAATATTACTTGATCGCTCTTTGCCAATAAGAATAGCTATTTATCAGTGTTTTGTTTTATTCACATTGCAAAGTTTTTGGAGAAAGTAGCGGTGGTTGGAGTTATCTTTCTTTTACTACTGCGTGCTTCTTTGGGCTACCAAGTCAGAGAGGCCTGCTTCGGGTTCCAAAATACTGTCAGTTACGCCTAGAAAGACCTCGACGACTTGGGGATCGAACTGACCACCCTTATTGTCTGCAAGATTACGCCTTGCCTCGTCGTCTGGCATTGCCTTGCGATAAGGCCTGTCTGAGGTCATGGCACTGTAAGCATCAGCAACCGCCAGTACCCTTGACTCTATTGGAATCTCCTCACCCTTAAGGCCCTGAGGATAGCCGCTTCCGTCGAACTTTTCATGATGTGACAAAGCGATCATGGCCACATCCTTTAGCTTTGAGTACTCGACAATAAGCTCCATGCTTTTGACCGGGTGACTCTTGATTTTCTGAAATTCTAAAGCAGTTAACTCGGACTTTTTTAGCAGAATATTATCGGGTATAGCGATCTTACCAATATCATGAAGAACAGCGGCCAGCTCAACTTTGAGAATCTGGTCTTTCTCCATTCCCATCTTTTTGGCTATCGTGATTGAATACTTAGTGACTTGTTCTGAATGACCGAATGTATAAGGGTCCCTGGCTTCTATAGCCTTAGTGAATATATTAATTACTTCCTTGTCTTTTTCGCGATCTTCTTCAATGAGTCTCGCGTTTTGAATCTTTTGGGCGATATTGGCGGCAAGGGTGCTCACCAGCCCTTTATCCGCAGCGGTGAAGCGCTGTCTGTTCTTGATCCGGTTAACATTCAAAACACCGATCAAATTGTTACCGACAATCAAGGGGACGCTCATAGCCGAAACTAAATGGTCTTGACGCATACATTTGCCCAACTCTTTGTCCCCGTTGGGGATTAATACTGCTTTCCTGATTGAGGCGACCCGCCCGGCAATGCCTTCGCCGATCTTAATCCTGTTGGAATGATATTTCTTTGGCAATCCCCTGGAGGCTGCAATATTTAACGTTTTTGTCTTCTCGTCAAAAAGCATGATCGAGCCCCCGTCCGAATGCGTTCTTGAAAAGGCGCTCTCGATGGTTAGATCTAGAATTTCTTTTAGATCCTGATTGGAAATGATAGTTTGGGCCTGGTTGTACAGCGTTTCGACTTTTTGAGTTACTTCACTCCGGGCCAAGGCCACCGCTGCCGTGCGGGAAAAGCTTTTCAGCAGAGCCAGGTCTTGTTTCGAGTAAGCATCACCAGATCTCTTCTCGCCTAAAGCCACAAAGGCATGCATGTATTTTTTAAAAGTGACTGGAAGCGCTACCTCGACTTTTGCTTCTCTTAATATCTTGTAGCTTTTTGATTCGTCACATAGTTCATCGCAAACCATAATTTTCTTATCTCTATATATTCTATTCGATATCGCCTGCCATTTTTCTT
>JAUVQD010000251.1 GCA_030598355.1 Actinomycetes bacterium | reverse complement strand
TCTTTTTTCGAGAGCAGATGGTGCATAGGGCTTTCAGAATAATCATCGTGAAAGATATCTTCAGATCTAGCCCTTATCAGCGGCTGGCTCACGTAGACACCAACGCCAATTAAGATAATGGCCATCATAGCTAAGGGAAATAAATCATTACTGGACATCAAGTACCACCCAAATTCTTCTAGTTCTTTTTTGACTTGATCGTCATATTTTTTGTCGACTTTCGCCTTTTTAGTTGGCTTGCCGCCGTTATCATCGTCGTCACCGTCATCGTCATCTTCACGACGTTTTCCGGCCCATGACGCCACAACTTTAAAAGTGATGACCGAACCGATGAGCACTACGGCAAATGGTGTTAGCCAAGCCGTAAGATTAAAGCCTTTTTTCTCGGGAGCGGCCAAGATAGCTGCATCGAAATTAACTTTCATATACTGCATGATCTGATTCTTTCCCAGACCCATATCGATCCGTTCTTTAATAAAGCCACGGAGCTGATCGCCGCATTTCATCTCGCAGGCACTTAATAGCTTGTTGCACCCACAATTACAGATAAACTCCCCGGCAACGTCATTGACCTCTATTGCAAACGCGCTGATGGTCAAGGCTTGAAACGCCATCAATATAGCTAAGATCACAAAAAGTGCTTTTACTTTAAGCCTCACTGGTCGCCTCCCTCGCGTATATGGTCGCCATCCGCTTCTTTTCGCCCTCATCCGGCCAGACGACAATTATCGTCCCAAAAGTCATTACAAAACCAGCCACCCACATCCAACGCATAAGCGGATTAACAATTATTTTAAAGCCGGCTAGATTGCGCCCTTCCTCATCAGGAGAGAAGATAAAATAGAGATCCTCTTTCATGCTTGAGCGAACCGCCACCCTCGTCCATGGCTGCCCTTCTTCTCCTTCGCCTTGAGGGGCGTAAAATTCTTTTCTCGGTGAAACCGTCCCGAGCCGCTTTTTACTGCTTTTATCAAAAACGCCCATCGTGGCCGTTACAGTTGTCTTTTTTTCCTGGGGATAAGTAATCATTCTCTCAAAAACTACTTTGTAGCTCCCGATATTTACAAAATCTCCGGGCTTAAGTGTTTTTTCTGCCTGTTGCTTGAAGGGCCCGCCCAAGAAAGCCATAAATATCATAGCTATCCCAATATGAATGATGTAACCGCCATAGCGACGCTTGTTCTTCCAGATCAAGTTTGTAAAGGCGTTCATGTACCCCTCGCCCGTCATGCGATGTCTGGCAAGTGTCCCGCGAAAAAACTCTATAAAGATAGTTGATAGAACAAAAATTATAAGAACGGCTAAAATCACAGCACCGATCGGCTCACGCAGCCCTAAGGCTACAAGTATGCCGCCGCCAACGAAACTAGCAGCTAAGGGATATAGAAAATTTCGCTGCAGATTTTCGATAGACGCCCGCCTCCAGGCTATTAGTGGACATAATCCAACAAGGAAGAGTAGTGCCAACCCGAGTGGCGCCGCTACCTGATCGTAAAAAGGAGTTCCGACTGTGACTTTCACCCCGCGTACAGCCTCCGAGATAAACGGAAAGGTCGTACCCCACAAAGCGGTAAAAGCAATACCTAAAAGTATCAAGTTATTGAAAAGGAAAGCGCTTTCGCGCGAAACGATCGAATCAATTTCATTTTCGCTTTTTAATTGTGGCAGCCTATATATTATGTAGCCAAAACCAAAAGCGGATGTCCCTAAGAAAAGAACAAAAAGGAATGGACCCATACCTGATTGAGAAAATGTATGGACTGAGTTAACAATGCCTGACCTGGTTATCAGGGTCCCTAGAATTGTCATCGCAAATGTTAGAACAATCAACGACATGTTCCAAATCTTCAGCATGCCTTTTTTCTCTTGAATCATGACGGAATGCAGATACGCCGTTCCAACCAGCCAGGGCATAAATGATGCATTCTCAACCGGATCCCAAGCCCAGTACCCGCCCCAGCCCAAAGTATAATAGGCCCACCAGGCACCGACCAGATTGCCCAGCGTCAAAAAGAACCAGGCAAAAAGCGTCCATCTCCTAGTCGTACGGATCCAGATATTACTTAGTCGTCCGCTAATTAGAGCCGCCATAGCAAAAGCAAACGGGATACCAAACCCGACATATCCGAGATAGGTCGTCGGCGGATGCAAATACATGCCGGGATTCTCGAGCATAGGATTTAGACCCCGGCCGTCAACGGGCAGGTAGGCCATTTTCTGAAATGGGTTCGCCATCCACAACAGAAGGTTTGTGAAGAAAAAGATATAGACAGAAAGAATCGCGGTTACCCATGGCATGATGTCACGATTCTTATGCTGATTTTGCCAAATAACTATTGCTAAGAAGATTCCCATGAAGAAGGCCCACATAAGTAGCGAACCCGCGTTTCCAGCCCAAAAACCGGAGATAAGGTAGATCAAAGGTAGGGTGCGGTCTGAATAACTGTAGACATATTCAAGCGAAAAATCGTGCGTTAAAAAAGCGTTCATGAGAGCAGCTGAAGCAATAAACATAAGACCGCCGACAGCAATTGCCGCTCGCTCGGCACTGGCAATAATCGCTTTTTTGTTAGCTACCTTGCCGTAGATCGACATAG
>JAUVQD010000246.1 GCA_030598355.1 Actinomycetes bacterium | reverse complement strand
GCTCGCGACAGTGTCCGTACTCCTACTGGCTGGAGTCATTGCATTCTTTGCGTACCGGAACGCCAGTCGCATTGAAGACGCGCTTACTTTCAGGTCACTACCGGTTCGTTCTCAGCTACTGGTAATGTTGTTCGTTTCATCGCTGGCAATCATCATCTTCATCGCTCTGAGAAACCGCTTTATCAACGTCGACGGGTACGCGCTTCTGACCAAGATTCCCCGCGATGTTCCAATACGCGGCGCACATGTGACACATGATGAAATATTAGAATTGTACATTCACTCTCGATTCTGGTTCTATGCCAACCAACTTATCGGCTGGAACGTTCAACAATCCTATAGAGTGCTTTCTTCCATTAGTGGCGGGGTCTATCTCTTTGTCTTGCTAGCGTTGGCATCTCTGTCGGTTAGATCCAGGAGTATTATACCTTTCCTTCTCCTGGCGATTTCCGGCGGATATATGCAACTCTTTTTCGGTGATGTCGAGAATTACTCGATGGTGAGCGCCCTCATACTCCTGTATATAGCACTCTCCTACCTCGCTCTACAGGGCCGGACTCCAGTCTGGCTGACAGGTTTCGCTCTGTCGGTGGCCATTTCTTTTCATTTGCTTGCAGGCTGGTTGATTCCATCGTACGTTTACATCGTCTTTGTTTCGAGAAAGCAGTTAAGTCTCCGAGGGATAATTGGGTCCGGTATCGCGCTTGTTCTTCCAATAATCCTGCTACTCGTATACTTTCACTATAACGGCTTGCCGATTGAAAGACTGCTCTATAACAGCCACGTATCCGGACCTGTGCGAGCAGGTAATATCTATTTGAGCCCTCTGAATCTCGATTATTATTTAGAGATCTTCAATCTGATTTTGCTCCTTTTGCCTGCGATCATCCTTATCGTTCCCCTTGCATTTTTTGGAAGATTTGGCTCGGATAAATACACGCGATTCTTGTTGGTTGCCGCTGTCTCCATGATGGTTTTTACTCTAGTGTGGAGAGCCCAGCGCGGCGTTTATCAAGATTGGAATCTTTTCGCGCCCGGAATGATCCCCATTTCCATCCTCATCGCCTACACTTATGTTCGAGCACGGGGACTCGCCTATAGGTTACCCATATTGATTGTTTTTTTGGTGCCGGCCGGTCTCCACTCCTATATATGGATACTGTCCAATCATTTTTTTCCCTAATAGTTACTTGACAGATATCCTCGTAGGCTGATAACAAGAAGGTGTAGATGCATGAGACATACTAGACTGCCTTTGGCTCTGACGGAACGTGCCGTGCGTGAGCTTCGTGGCGGAAAGGGGACTTTGGCGATCCTGACCCTGGTCGCTGGCCTGTTTATTTGTGCGTCATTCTTGCTCTATGGGTATAACAAAACTTGGCAGTTGTGGAACATCCCCGTCATGCGCCGGCCCTTTGCCGACCTCCGCACGATTACCGGTGGCGCCGAGTCATTTGCCCAAGGTTTTGACCCTCTGTACGAAAATCCAGGAGATCCATGGAACCGCCGTATGACCTATCCAAGGATCTGGCAATACTCTTTCGCTTTGGGCATCAATCAGAGTCACACCAAGTATATTGGCGGCATTTTTGCTGTATTGTTTTTCTTGGGCATCTTGATCGCTTTTTTTGCTGTTGATAAGATGACTGCGCTTATCCTATCAATAGTGATTTTTTCGCCCGCTGTACTGCTTGGATTAGAAAGGGGGAACACGGATCTTTTCATTTTTTTCCTATTGTCCATAGCGTTACTATTAGGCCGATTTTCGACTATCCTGTCACTCTCCTTAATTCTTTTAGCCGCGATTCTGAAGCTGTACCCAATTTTTGGGTTGAGCTATTTGCTCAAGGAGGCAAGACACAAATTCCTTCTTCTGATGGCGGTTGCTCTTGGTCTGTTTGGGCTTTACATTGCTCTCACGTTTGAAGATTTCCAACAGATCTATCGGGCGACGCCAAGAGGCACACATATTGCCTATGGATTGAATGTGTTTTGGATGAGGGTAACAGATCAGGGCTCCCAGTTTGGTCCTTTGGCCAAGGTGTTGTCCTATTCTTTAGTCGCCCTCGTAATCCTTAGCGCATTGTTATTGAGATTCAAAAAAGGTGTGTCGACGGCATCGCAAGACAATAAGTTTATCGATGCATTTAGAATGGGCGCCTCTATTTATGCAGGCACATTTTTACTTGGAAATAGTTGGGACTATCGATTGATGTTTCTCATCTTCACGATCCCTCAACTTGTCGTCTGGACGCGCACGGACCATATGTTGCATTCGCGGCTAACGAAAGCAACGCTGTTGGCCATAATAGTGGCTTGTTGGTTTTATGTGATTTCGACGGTGCTTTCGCAAATCAGTCAAAATCTCTTGATGTTTCTTGACGAACTCTCAACCTGGTTTGTTTTTGCGGGGCTGACGCACTTGCTCGTATTTTCGTTGCCGGGCTGGTTTGCCTGGCCTCGCCGTCCCTTGTCACCCGAGAGCGTTTAAGGTCGTTTTCATCGCGATGTTTGTGCAGAGTAGCGTCCCCACGGCAACAAAGGGGGCCGTGCGCTCGAAGTATCTGTCCTATTGCCTTCTTACCATGGCCATAGGCCTTGGTTTCTTGCATGCTTGGGCAGCGGCAGCCAGTCACTCCATGAACGCCGACGGCATTAGCTATCTCGACATGGGCGATGCCTTTATGC
>JAUVQD010000153.1 GCA_030598355.1 Actinomycetes bacterium | reverse complement strand
TCGACCATCTGTGAAACTTGTGGTCTGACTGAAGACAGGGCAAGCAAATTCACCCACACCATGTGTGGGCTATCATCCGCTAACCACTGCTGCCGCCGGTACGGGTGAAGTTTTGAACAACTATGTGCGTGGCGGACCGGCCCACGCCGCCGGGCGCGCCTCATCCTTTATCGCCGAAACGATACATCGAGTGCGAAAGCCCGATTAATCAATATTTTACGGTTGCAGTCCCGAGCCCGTCTCATGTCGACTGATTCCAGCGACCGCCAAGAGGAAGCCGTGCTCCCGGGTGTCCCGCGCTTGACGTTGTGATACAATACCGAGCGCGTTCTGACCGTGAAACTGGGGGCCAACAAGGACGGTCGGCGCCGACATCGCCCTCATAATCGAGAGGATTCTCGAGTTCCTGGAGCGGTCGTTGGCCGATATGTTCCAACCGCCCATCTAGGACGAGAAAGTGTCCGAGCGGACGATTTCTTCGGCCGCGTTTGACGGCTGAAATAGGGAGCACATGGAAACCACTGAGCAGATAGTTGAAAAGAAAGACCCTGCCGAACAGATACCGCTCGAGGTTGACGCCAGGCACGTTACGATAATAAAGGCTCGACCGACCTGGAAGTTGTTAGATTTTCAGGAACTGAAACAATATCGCGACCTTTTCTACATGCTCTTCCTACGCGAAATACAGGTTCGCTACAAACAGACGGTATTGGGGGGAATCTGGGCCATTTTGCAACCTTTTCTAATGATGGTCGTCTTCACTCTATTTTTTGGACGGCTGGCAAAAATCCCTTCAGACGGTATTCCCTATCCGATATTCTCTTTCGCGGCGCTGGTCCCTTGGACGTATTTTGCCAACGCTCTAAGCTTTTCAAGCAATAGCTTGATCGTCAATATGGCTTTTATCAGCAAAGTTTATTTTCCGCGCATTGCCATTCCGGCCGCGTCGATATTTAGCTGGCTGGTTGATTTCTTAATATCGCTAGTCGTGTTGTTTGGAATGATGGCATATTACCGGATAGCGCCAAGCCCGCTTATTTTCATGCTACCCGTGCTTACCTTGCTGATGGTGCTAACGGCCGCAGGCACCGGCATGTTGTTGGCGGCCCTAAGTGTTCGATATCGGGATGTTCGCTTCGTGGTCCGCTTTTTAGTGCAGCTCTGGATGTTTGCGTCACCGGTTGTCTACCCTTTGTCCGAGTTACCCAAACGTTTTCAGGCCCTCTATGCTGTCAATCCAATGGTCGGCGTTATTGAAGGGTTTCGGTCGGCGCTCCTTGGAACCATTGACTTTCCTTGGAGTATCGTCGGGATTTCAACCTTGGTCAGTGTGTTGATTTTTGTAAGCGGACTGGCCTATTTTCGAAAAGTGGAGCGGGTCTTCGCCGATGTGCTATAAGGTGACCAAATGACTGTCGCCGTCAGAGTCCATGATCTAGGCAAACGTTATCGCATCGGTGTCCGGGACCACCGCTACAAGACGTTGCGCGATTCGATCGCCGATGCTGTCGTCGCACCTTTTCGGAACCTCAAGCGTCTGCGTTCGCTGACACATTTTAAGAACGGAGATGATGATCAAGCCGACGATGTTATTTGGGCTTTACGCGAAATCAACTTTGAAGTCGAACGAGGCGAAGTTGTCGGGATTATCGGCGCGAACGGTGCCGGAAAAAGCACCTTACTAAAAATTCTTTCTCGCATTACCGAGCCGACAACAGGATTTGTTGAGATCTATGGCCGGGTCTCCAGTCTTCTTGAGGTCGGCACTGGTTTTCATCCCGAATTAACCGGGCGGGAGAATGTCTATTTAAACGGCACGGTCCTGGGAATGCGGAAAAATGAAATTGTCCGCAAGTTCGATGAGATCGTCGACTTTTCCGGTGTTGAAAAGTTTATCGACACCCCGGTAAAACGGTACTCGATCGGCATGCAGGTTCGCTTGGCTTTTGCCGTCGCTGCCCATCTTGAGCCGGAGATACTCATAATCGATGAGGTTCTGGCCGTCGGCGATGCCGCCTTCAAAAGGAAATGTTTTGGAAAGATGGAAAAGGTGGCCAGAGAGGGTCGAACGGTGTTATTCGTAAGTCATCAAATGAGCGCGGTTTCCAATTTGTGTGACAGGTGTGTCTTGCTTGAGAACGGTCGGGTGGCGGAAATCGGTCCCACAGAAAAAGTAACCAGATCCTATCTGTCGGCCGTTGAGGAGCATGAACCGCCAAGCCTGCAGCAGCTCAATCGAACAGGAAACGGGAGAGTCCGGTTCCTGGACACATGGGTCGAGAACGAAAGAGACGAGCGGGTTGTCTTGGTTCGGTCTGGTGATGATCTGAAGATCGTGGCCGAGTATGAAGCTCTCGATTCGAGTGTCCGCGATTTGACTGTGACTTTTGCTGTTTCCGACGTTGAAGGCACCCCATTGACCGATTTGAGCAGCACCTGCTCGAAAAAGGGGTTATATGACGGCCGATTACCCGCCAAGGGACGCATAGTATGCTATTTGCCTAGACTGCCTCTAAATATCGGGACATATTTTTTCAACATTATTGCCAGGTCGGGGGGTGCGACCGAGGACTGGATCATCAATGCTGGAAAGTTTAGGGTCGAGGAGGGCGATTTTTTTGGCACCGGCGGGACAGTCGATACCAACCAGGGAATGGTGCTGCTAAATCAAGAATGGACCTTGCAAGAAAGCTAGCAGACTTATGTGCGCGTGCGATATCGACGGTATCTGAAACATGTAAATAACGAGAACGAGAATTTGAAAGAGAAAATGAATGCTTGACAGCTCGATACACGGATCAAGAAGATGAAAATAGATCAGGTCAGAGAGAACGTGAAAGACATTCCGCACATGAGCTTTACTCAGGCGGAAGCGATAACAGATGTGATATTGGAAAACCAGTTTCAAAATATACTAGAACTCGGTTTTCGACATGGTGTCTCAACTTGCTATATGGCAGGGGCAGTGGATGAGCTGGGTAGCGGCACTATCGTAACGATTGATAGGGCCGATGCTCGCGAAGCCGAGCCCAATATTGAACAGTTGCTAGACAGCCTCGGTTTGGCTAAATAAGTCACTGTTTTCTATGAGCCGACTTCATACATCTGGCGATTGATGAAACTGCTTGAGGAGAGCTCTTCGCCAAGATTTGATTTTTGCTATTTAGATGGCGCGCATGATTGGTTCACGGATGGTTTCGCCTTCTTTCTTGTTGACAGATTGCTGAAGCCTGGCGGGCTGATCGTATTCGATGACTTGGATTGGACATATGAATCAAGCCCAGCGCTAAAAGATACGCAACAGGTGAAGCGTATGCCCCAAGATGAGCAAAAGACGCCTCAGATTCGGAAGGTATATGAGCTTTTAGTGAAACCTCATTCGGAGTATGGTGAATTTGTGGAAAAAGACGGGTGGGCATTCGCTCGCAAGTCTTCCACCGACCCTAACTTGACATCTTACGAGATCCGTAAAGAGATTGTGTATCGAAGAGAGCGTGTGGGTTTAGGGGCTGCTATTTTGAAAATCGCAAGCAAAATTACCAGTTTGAAGTGAGCTCCAAATTTGCAACGATCAGTTATGACGCTTCGGATGTCTCCAGCGCACTCTCAAACTCACTCAGTGACCGTGTGGTTCGCCGGATTCTTAGACTGGTCATGAATTAAATGCTCCCACTTGTTTTTAAGTCAACGACTTCAGAAACAAGAGATGATGAGGTCCGCAAACGGTCCAAAAACCCACCCTCTAATATCCGGGCAGTTTTTTCCCCAACGCGGCCCGAGAGGGCAACCCGATACTGTATCTGCTAGCAAAATCTCTTGCCTCTCAAGTGACGGTCAAGGTGCTAGATCACTGTCAATGGCCTGTCGAGACGCGACGCATATCCCTTGGTGGTCCATCATTCGTCCCCTTTGTTTCTCGATACCGGTCAGGGGGGCACCAGCATCTGTGAGGGCTTTCTTGGAAATCTATGACCGTCTCTGCTTGACTTAAGCGCTGCACTCGAGTGGTTAGAATATTTAAATCGCGAATCTTGTCTTCGACTGGTATCCGCTCTCTGCGTTGAGCACTCGCAAGAGTGGACCAGTGGAAAGCGATATCTGAATATGGGAAGAATTCACCGTCTCGGTGGAGGTCAGTTTTCAACCGGCGGCGACGCACAGGGAACGCGATCTGGCGACGGTGACGTAAGGTGAAGCTATCCCTGGAGGGAAATTACAGAACTTTTAGGACTTGACCTGGTTGTATCGAGAAGGGAGTCAATCTCGATACGGAGTCGGACCGTTAAGTTTACAAACC
>JAUVQD010000036.1 GCA_030598355.1 Actinomycetes bacterium | reverse complement strand
GGGGTTTCTTGGTTTTTCAGGGCCGTTCTCTGTGCAGCTATTGAATAATCAAAGGAAGGTTGTGTTGTCCTCTAGGCGCTACGGACTTCCTTCAGGCGTTCTCAGCCAAGCGTTTCCCTGAAAAAGTTCGAAGCTTATCCAGTATTGCCCACAATTTCAGAGTGCGCTCTTTGCTCTTGTGTTCTCGGATCTTATTTTTCCCGGCAATGATGAGATAAAGGCAACACCACAAGAATTACCCTGACACGCCCCAAAACTTTACGAGCTCAACCACTTAGGCAGAAAATGCGTGCAAATATGTTTAAACAGCTTAATTGTGGGAATGATAGGGTGCAAGCAAGGGGTGGAAGGGAGAAATCATATGGCAGCACGTAACAAGCGGCGCGAAGATACAGTATGGAGAGACCAGCTTGCTGAAATCGTGGGGGCATTGCCGGCAGGAGTATTGGTCCAAAATCACGATGGTGTTATTGCTTATGCAAACGTAGAAGCCGGTCGCATTCTTGGCCAGTCATCGGTGGAACTAATTGGCAAACGTCAAAACAATCCCCTCTGGCAGGAAACCACAGTTGATGGACGCCCCTTGGTTGACAGGGAGCGGATAAGTAGCCGTGTCATGAGAACAGGACTACCCATACATAATGAAGAGATCGGTGTCGAACGCGCTGACGGGACGCGCGTGATCATTTCAGTAAACGGGGCTCCATTTAAAGATTCAAGCGGTAATATCAATGCTGTGATCACATCTTTTAGCGATGTCACTGAACTCAAGGAAGCGGAACTGGAGCGAGAGAGGTTGCGAGAATTCTTGAGCACTCCTTCGTTGAGGCTATATTAGGGTAGTTGAAACCAGCTCAGATCGGGAGCGAATTGACTTCATGTGCTGCGCCAGAAAAGTTCGAAGCTTATCCAGTATTGCCCACGTTGATACTCGGTATTATCCAATTATTTGAAATTAGTCTTGAAACCACAATGACTTAACATTTTCTACGGAATCGGGATCTTTGTCGGCTTGCTAGCATATTCCTTTATAAAATCCCTAACGGGTTCTCCATTTGGACCTGGTTCGATGGCTCCATCACTGTTGAATATTATGAAATTCGAATGGTGTGTTCCGAGATCTTTATCTAGGACTGCCTCAGCCCAATCGCCACTGTTTAAGTAAAAAGCGCTTCTGTTTTTATATGTGAACCACTCTTCCTTCGTGGAGGGTACGTGAGTATGGCCAAATATTATGGCTGCTATCTCCTTGTCGGTCTCGGGATTATATTTATCGACGTACTTTTGGAACATTCTTTCGGCCGAGTCTCTCCAATGATCTGGCGTAACGTCTTTCGTCAACCATTTCGCAATCCGTTTCCAGATAGCCGATGTTATCTGAGGGGAAATCGTATTATTATTAATGCCTAGCTCCTGTACTTGCTTGCCGTCCGGAGCTCTTTTTTGTGCCGCCCTCATCGTTTTGATTGTTGTAGCCCCCGCATCGGCTTCGATCTTTGGCGTCAAACGAAAGATCATCCTGAGAAAATTACCAATATTCATAAAAAAGATCGACCACCCGCTTGACCCTGCTGTTATTGATTTGGCCGCATTATAAATATTGAGACTTAGGGCTGGATCAAAATAGTGGCCATGCTCAAAATATATATATTTGGGTCTCGTGTCAGGATCTTTCTTATTTCCTAGCTCTACATAGGCGTGCATATTATAGGGATAGATCACATGCAGATTTTCCAGGCCTTCGACGTTTTTGAAACCTTTTACTCTAAGACCCCACATTCCTATGTCATGGTTACCGATGAAGTAATAACAGTTTTTGCCCTTAGCAAAGTTCAGTAGTTCTTGTATGACTTTTTCGTATGTGGGAATGATGGTCTCTCCAATCGGGGGTGCATCGAAAAGATCGCCGTTAATTACAAAAGTCTCAGTGAACGGTTCGATCCAATTCAAGAATCGAAGGAAATGTTCGAGTTTAGTTTCTCCATTTACATACTTGCCGGCCCATGTATCCACGTGGAGATCAGATACAACAATGGTTTTGTCTCTTTCCAATGAACACCCTCTATTTAAGATCAACTTCCGATGTTTCACTCATATTAACGCTAACTAGCTAGCAATATCTATAAACCAGCCTTATCCAGTGTGCTTTTCCATGTGCAAAGCATAACTGAGTTAAAGCGGGTCAACTCCAATATTCAGTGGGGCAAAGAATTACTCAGGGTATCAGGTTTTTTGATTTCGAAAATCCTGATATTTTTCCGGGAAGAGGTATGAACAAGCTTGAAGTCTTGCGGGTGAGCATTGATGGCTTTGACCAGGGGTCTCCTGGACCGAGCGGTATCGTTAAAGGCATCCAAGACGATGTAGTCAAAACCCTTATCAAGTATATATTGGTAGTGATCGATGGGTTTAGTGAGGTAGCTGTGCTGGTAGGTCTCTGCCTTTCTATCGCTTAGCACAAATACGACTTCCGGCCTAACGCTCAGAATATAGCTCGCCTTATCGGTGTTATCCTTCAGCCAGCCGATGGCCTCGTAGAAATGGGTGTGCTCAAAATTAAGGCGACCACTGTTGGTATTCGCTAACACCATGCCTATATTTATTGACAGACTCAAGATAATCAATAAAGCAACGAGGGTCGAAACGACCCTCGTTGCCAAGAGCGGTCTTGATAAAAGACTCCCCAGCTTGTTGCCGGCATTTCCGGCGCCCAACAGGAAGTAATATATGACAAACGGAAGGATGGGGTGAATAAACCTAATGTCCAACATAGGCCAAAGTAGCTGCATGCTGAAGTAGGCAGGCACGTAGGCGTCTATCACGCTAAAACTCTCTTTTACTTTCCGGAAATACCCCACAGCCACAAGAGTCGAGAACGAGATGGCAATGGCGGCAGCCGGTCCAACCAGCCATCGGCCAGCACCAAAATTGTCTCTGAAAAGAAAGACTCCGAGGGTTACATACTGGAATAAATTCAAGCCTGCACGCTCCACAAAATCAAATATCCCGGCTCTTCCTAGGGAAACGTTGTAGGGGTCCTTCCACATCAATTGCTTAAGGTAAGTTCCGTTATAAGCGGTATCTATAGTAAAGCTCCTAATAAGCCAGGGAGAAATCAAGGCCGCAAAGGCAAGCGTAAAGATGAGAAGCTTTTTATATTCTTTTTTATAGCCAAAATAGACCAAAGCGCCCGGCAACAGAGCTATCCCTGACGATTTGACGTAATATGCGCAGGCGCTGATCACAATTGCGAGAGGCAGGTATATGCGCGACCCGTCATCGTCAGCTGAGCGTTCAATAAACAAAAGCGCTAAAACGGACAGCATTAAGTACGGCGCCTCTGTGAGCTCAACAGTAGCAAAAAAAGCCAGAAGCGGGTTCACACCGGCAAGAAGGGTGACCGTTGCGGCCGTGATGAAGGTGCTATGGCGTATTAGCAGAAAGTAGATTGCAATGAGAGCGCAAATCGTAGCGACTATAGAAACAAGCTTAATCACCAATATGTTCAGAGAAAATAGGTAGATGAGACCAGCTAGAAGCAGTGGATATCCTGGAGGATATAATGTTTGGGGACTAATGTTTTGGGAGTGAATACGGCTATATCCACTGCCGTCGAGAAGTGATCGGGCGGCCGAAATATAGCGGGCATTATCAACAAAAGGGCTCAAGTTGTTATTTAGGAGAAGAAGGTATAGCACGGGGATCAATCCCAGAAGCAGCCAAAGCAGCTTTTTTGAAAGAAAAGGCGGCTGGATAATTTGAGGACCGCCGTCGGTGGCTTGGTTCTCTTCAAACGCAAAGAAATCCACTGCTGAACGCTGCAAGTTCTTTAAAGTATCCTTCATAGAAGCGACATTAGTAGTCCCGGTCCAAAGAAAGCAAGGAATACTTTCAATTGCTTTTCGGAATGCAGCCTTTCAAGATAAATTCTTTCTCTCAGGAAACCTCGCGGCGTCGGGGGGTACATTATTACGCAATTCGCACGAGGGCGTAAGGCAAGCGATTTCCCGGCCCCGTTTTTGAGTTCCGAGATCTTTTTATCAGCCCGAATAGGCTCAAGGGATCAGAGAATAAACTTGCCAATGCATAGGATTGTATTGGCGGGGGAAATCTTTGATTGATAAGTAAACACGTGAAGTCGCGGGCAGTATATTGACAGATTTCCTAGTCTCAAATTTAGATATCGTATTTTTCTTCTATGGAATGGCCTTTATTAGCCTGGGGATTATTATTTTCTCGCAGCTAAGAGGGGCCAGGCGAAGTGCCTTCCGACTAGTAGAGGTATTGCCGATCCTGGCCTGGTTTGGCCTTATCCATGGTGGTCACGAGTTGCTGGTGATGTTTGATACCATCAAGGGCGAGCCATACTTCCTGAAAGTGTTTTCTGCTTTCCTGTTGGCGCTCTCCTACTTGCTGCTCTTGTTCTTCGGGTACTCGTTGTTCAATCTTGATGAGAGAAAAAAGCTAGGGGCCTGGGTTCCCTTAATTGCGATTTTGCTTTTCTTTAGTGTTCCGGCGTTTTCTTGGCCACAGTCTCTCAGCACCTGGATCATGTCGAGCAGATATTTCCTCGGTTTCGTTGGCGCGGTCTTGTCGGCGATCGGGCTCCAGAGGTATTATCACGCTGACGGAATGCAGATGCATAGAATCGGGGTCGGCCCTTACTTTTCTGCGGCTTCTGCATCCTTCATTCTCTACGCGCTGGCCGGCGGCCTGATAGTTCCAAAAGGGAGCTTTTTCCCTGCCGCAGTTCTTAATGAATCCTCATTTCTATCGCTGCTAGGTATGCCGGTACTGGTTTTCCGGGCCATAGCGGCGGTTGGTCTTTCTTGGTCCTTTTGGCACATCATTAATTTTTTTAATATCGAGCAACAAGATCCGCGCGAGCGCCAGGAGGCCGAGTTGCGCGCAGCGCACGATACCCTAGAAGAACGTGTTAAGCAGCGTACCGATGAGGTGACAAAGGTCAATTGGCAATTAGAGGAGGAAGTCGGCCGGAGAAAAGAGGTCGAGGGAACTTTAAGAAGCATCTCGGACACGCTGCAGGAGGCGCTTCTAGAGGTCCCGGAGAATGTGCCGGGGGTCGACTTTGGTCATCTATATAAATCATCTACAAGCGAACCAGGGAAGGCCGGAGGCGATTTCTACGATCTTTTTGAGCTGGAGCATGAAAATGTTGGCATAATAATTGGGGATGTGTCCGGTAAGGGCCTAGAGGCGGCAACACTGACATCGCTCGTCAAGCACAGCATTCAAGCTTACGCCTACGAGATCAGTTCACCAGCGGAAGTAATATCCTCAACTAACAATGTTGTTTGTAGGTCCCTTTCTTCGAGCGCTTTTGTGACAGTGTTCTTTGGAATACTTGATATGCGGTCCGGCATTCTCACATATTGTAGTGCCGGGCATCCTCCCGGGATAATCAGAAGGATCACGGGAGAAACATCGGCACTTAAAACACGCTCACCTATAATAGGCGTTTTCCCGTCTGCGTCCTTTACGGATGAGCAGATAGTAATGAGACATGACGATATGCTGCTTCTTTTTACAGATGGTGTCATTGAGGCCAGGCTCGACGGTGAGCTCTATGGGGAAGAGAGGCTCGTCGAATTCGTACGCGATTCTGGCACAACAGACACCAAGGTCTTGCCGCAACGGATTCTTGAAGAGGTCTCACATTTTTGTGAGGGTAGTCTGTCCGATGATCTAGCGATTCTGGCTATCTCGTTTCGCGGAACGTGTCGAGCCGATCAGAGCGAGCCGGCTAAATACTGATACACAGTGCATAACGGCAACTCCGCAAAATGGGGGCTCATTCAGCGAAAGAGTTTACGGTCAACTCATCTATGGCATAACAAATCGTTCAAAAGGACGGGGGAAAGTGTTATTGAGTGACTGAGCACCTGAAACCGAAGGGCTCCAGTATCTCTCTAGTTGCCGCCAAGGTTACTATTTTACTCCTCTTTGCCGTCATCGGGCTTTTCTTCGTAAAGGGCGCGCGATTGTCTCCGGCAGATTGGAAGCCGCCGGCCGACATCCTGTTCGCGGCGGCCATTGCCTTTATCGGTTTCCAGGGGTTTGGCTTGGTAACGAACACCGCCGGCGACATGGCTCATCCGAAGCGCGACCTGCCGCGCGCATTGTATATATCTTTCGCTGTCGCGACAGTTATCTATGTGTTGGTGGCTGTGACCGTGATTGGTACGACCAGTATGTCGACGCTTACAAAGACGTCGGGCGACGTATTATCGGTAGTTGCCCAAGGCTTCCTGGGAAAACTCGGGTTTTATGCGTTGGCGACAGCCGCGCTTTTGTCGACCGCTTCGGCAGTGAACGCGACCCTCTTCGGTGCTGCTAATATTTCGTATCAGGTTGCTAAAGATGGCGAGCTGCCCAAAGAAATGTTCATGGAGAAGCTCTGGAATAAGAATATAGAGGGGCTATTTATTACTGCGGCGCTCGTGATCATATTATTGTTGGTGTTTGATTTGGCGCCTATTTCAATGATGGCCAGCGGCGCATTTCTTATCGTCTACGCAGCAGTGAACACGGCGCACTTGCGTATCACGAAAACGACAGGCGCTCGACCCTGGCCCATTAGAATAGCCGCAGTGCTGACGGGAGCTATGTTTTTCGTGCTGCTCGTCTACATGGTACGCTCCGCCCCCAGTATTGCGTGGATAACGCTAGTTGTCGCATTTGTCGCCAGCTTCGCTCTCGAGTGGGTATATCGGCGCGTATCCGGACGAAATTTTCAGAGTATTCTCTCGAAGCGATAATGCTGCAAGAACCCGGACTCACTCCTCAATATCTTTAATGATGATCGGATGGATATACATCTTTGTTTTCGGTGGCGTAATCGGCGTTGGCCTTGGTCTCGGTTCCGATTATTTGTCTTGAGTTCTTCAAGGAGGATATTCTTGAGCTGTTTGATTATCTGACCGGGGTATCTGTGCTACCGGTCGTTGCCGTGGCGCTAGTCGTATTTATGGGATTGATCTTTTCGGCGATCAAAGCAAAAGATGGCCAGACAGCGCTTGCCAGGACAACAAATGCTATTTAACATATACATCGGATCGATGTGAAACCTTAATGAAGAGAAAAACGTTTTCAAGAGATGAGCTGATCAAATGTGGGCAACATGAGCTGGCGGGCGCCGGCGTGCCCCTTCCCTTACCTGACATGCTCATGGTTGATCGCGTGGTTGAAATGAACAGGGAGCGCGGGATTCACGGAAAAGGTGAAATAGTTGGGGAGCTAGATCTAGATCCTGGTCTTTGGTTTTTTCAGTGTCATTTCAAGAATGATCCGATTATGCCCGGCACCTTAATAATCGATGCTCTACTGCAGCTCGTTGGATTCTATCTAGGCTGGCTTGGCCACGAAGGAAAGGGTCGGGCGCTGAGTTGCGGAAAGATTAAATTCAAAGAAGAAGTTTCGCCGGGCCCTGAAAAGCTAGTCTACCAAGTGAGTTTAAAGAAAATCAGAGAGCGCGACATGATTATCGCGGTGGCGGACGGTATTGCGAGTGTCCAAGGTCACGCTGTTTGTACTGCCGAAGGCTTGATACTCGGCCTTAAATAAAATCAATACTTAGAGAAGGCTTCCGACGATATACGGGACTAGAACCAAAAGCGCCAGAGCCGGGTGGGCGCGCCTGGTAGCGTTCTTGCTGTCCCAGCTGAAAAGATAAATTGCTAATCCGAACGCCGTTGCTCCGCCTACTAATAAGACGGCCAGTGATCCAGTCGGATCAAAATCAGCCCTTAGGCCCAGAGCCAATGATTTAAAGGCGTTCATGCCGTGAGCGGCCGGCAAGAGCCTGGCCAGTCTCGACACACCTTCGGGCAGCATGTCGTATGGAAGCATCATTCCACTCAGGAGTATCGAGGGTAAGAAGAGTAGCTGCGACCAAAGCACCGTGATCCGGGTGTTGGCGGAAATGACGCCGATCAGAAGACCGAGTCCTGCATATGCCCAAGCCAGTGCCGTGAAAGTTAAAATAAAACCCGGCCAGTCGACAAGTTGGGGCGCGTTGAAAAACAGGGGGGCGGTCACGGTTATGATCAGCGCCACTATTATCATGTGGATGATGGTGGTCAAGGCTGGAATGACCAAGATTGAGACGGCCGGAACCCCGTTTATTTTGTAGCTTCGAAAAATGCCGGCTTCGCGCGCCGCCACTAGAGGATCGGGTAGTCCCAATAAGGTGCTGCCCAATATGGCAAAGACAACCATGGCCGGAATCATGGTATCGACAAATCCTGGGTTGACTTCCTCGGTCATGACCGCGCCCATCATTGCGAAGAAGCCCAATGGCAATAAATAGTTCATCAAAAGCAAAGTCTTGTTGCGAATCCCGGTTAGGAATTCAAATGAAAAATGATTAATAAAAGCGTTTATGATGTCCCGCCGACAGTTGCAGCTTGCGGGTTGGAGGTAATCTCTAAAAAACGATCCTCTAGGGATGGACGCTCAACCCTTAGGTCGATAAGAGTATCCTCGCGGGATTCTATGTTTTCAATGATCGCGGATACTGTCGGTCCGATGTCCGTACTGTAGTAGATAAAGTAATCATCATCGACCTTCTGTCGACTGACGGCAGGGAAGTTGATCTCTGGGGCCGATAAAGTCGAGTTCTTTGTCCGCACGGAAATCTTGGTCAGGCTGGCGCCGGTGGCTGTAATTTCCATCGGGCTACCGATCATAACGGTTCTGCCGCGAAGTAGTATGGCCACGCGGTCCGACATTTCTTCGGCCTCGGCCATGTCGTGAGTCGCGAGCATGATTGTCGTGCCCTCGGTCTGTACTTCACGCATCAAGTTATGCAGTTCTACCCGCGAAGAGACATCCAGGCCGGCGGTCGGCTCATCCAGAAACAGGACCGGCGGCTTATGGGCGATCGCTAGCGCCAAAGCTAGACGTCTTTGTTGGCCGGTTGAGAGCTGATGATATTGAGCATCTTTTTTCTCGGTTAGTCCCATGCGATCGAGCAAATCATAGCGCGGTTTTACATTATGGTAGGCGCTGAAAAACCTCATAGCTTCATTTACGGTAATGCTATCGGGGAGACCAGATGTTTGTAGTTGGACGCCGATCATATTGCGTAGCCGGGACGACTCGCGGTGAGGATCGATGCCTAGAACACGCAAGAAACCGCTGTCTGGAGCCCGCAAGCCCTCAAGGCTTTCCAGGGTGGTTGTTTTACCGGCGCCATTCGGACCGAGAAGACCAAAAATCTCGCCTTTATTTACTTCAAAACTAATGTTATTTACGGCCACGAAACCGTTGTAGGTTTTTCGAAAATCTTTTATTTC
>JAUVQD010000090.1 GCA_030598355.1 Actinomycetes bacterium | reverse complement strand
CGAGGATGTCAGGTAAGTCGTTCTCAGCGTTTAACAAAGCTTGTTGGCACCCTGAACATGATGTGAATTTATAGATAGCGACCCGGGGCTTGGTCTTTTTCTTCTTTGTCAATTTCTCACCTCAAAATCAAATTTTACTATCGGTCTCAAGCCACCGCGCCAAAGACGTGCTCAATTTCGTCATAGCAAAAGACCGGCCCATCCTGACATACATATACGGGCCCCAGTTGACAGTGGCCGCACATCTTTATCGCGCAATCCATTCTTCTTTCCAGCGAGAGAAAAATATTCTTCCTTGACCACCCTCGTTTTAGAAGATCGATTACGCAAAAGCGCATCATTATATCGGGTCCGCTAATCAGGGCCCGGGAATCAGGAGAGGCCTTTTTGAGCTTGTCGAATAAGGTAGTTACAACGCCGACATGAAACGGCCAATCAAGTGATCGCCCCTCGTCAACGGTCAAATGTAGATTTACCCCTTGGTCTTGCCAGTAACTATATTCGTCCGCGAAAAGAAGTTCCTGAGCTACCTTGGAGCCGTAAAGGACTGTTGCCGATTTAAAATCAGTCATGTGATCAGTCAGGATATTGATAGCTGGTTTAACGCAGGCGCACCCGGTTCCTCCAACAATTACGGCGACGTCTGTGCCCTCGAGCTCCTTAACAGGCCAGGGCCGACCATATGGTCCCCTGACACCAATAGAGTCTCCAACCTTCAGATTTGAAACCGCCGTCGTAACTCGACCAGCCAACCTTATTGTGTGGTCAAGAGCATCCCGCTGGTGCGGACTTGAGCTAATAGATATGGCTGCCTCTCCAATGCCTGGGAGGCTCAGCATATTGTATTGGCCCGGCTCAAAGGTGTAGTGATCCTGAACATTCTTGTCTTGAAAGCTAAGCGTAAAAGTGCTTATATTCTCGGCTTCAGCTTTGATCTTAATAATGCTAGCCTGATTCGGAATAAACGCGTTACGAGTCAAGTTTGACACCTTCTCCCCCGAGTCGCCATACAGGCTCGGTGATATCGATACGCGTCGGACACCAGGTGATACAACGTCCGCAACCGACGCAGCCGGCGCGTCCGTATTGTTCAATTGTCCAGTTGAGCTTGTGGTTGACCCATTGGCGTAGACGGTCAGCACGATTAGGGCGGAAATTGCCACCGTGGACTGCGGCAAAAGCTAGATTTTGACAAGCATCCCAAGTTCTGGTTCTGACGGATTTTGACCCACTGACAGTGGACTTATCACGAATCTGATAGCAGTAGCAAGTTGGACAAACGTTAATGCAATTAGCGCAACTTAAACAACGTTCACTGGGCTGTTCCCAATAAGGGTGATCATAATTTTCGTTCAGTGCTTGAACAGCTTTGGAAAGATCGAAAGCTTTTGACATGTCATGTCGCGCTTTATGCGCCCGCTCTTCTTTGACCTCTACCATATCTTGACTCGCTGGCTTCAGGTAGGCATCATCGATGATTTGCGCCCCGACTTTTGATCCCACCTCAACCAGGTAACCGGAATCAAGCTCAGTAAGACAAAGATCAAAGCCGCTCTTTAAGGTGGGCCCGGTATCGAATGTCGCGCAAAAACAATTTTCACCCGGCTCAAGACAATTCAGGGCGATGATGATATTTTTTCGTCTATTGCGATCGTAAGCGGGATCATGGAAGTTTTTGTTAAACGTCAAGTCCATGACGTTCATCGCGTTGACATCACAAGGCTTCAGACCAAAGAAGGCTTGCTTTTCAATTCTTGTCGGCTGATTTGTATATTTGATATTTCCTTGCTGAGTGCGTGATGTCTCGTAAAGAACTTCTTCCGGTTTGTGTGTAAATCGTTTAGGAGAATTAATCGGCCGCGCGTTTCCAAGACGGTGGTTGCCCGTATCTTCCAGCTTATATGAGCCTCGATCTTCTTTACTTGTTACCCCGTAGGCTAAGTCTGCCGCAGATTCAATGGGACCATACTTTACGGCCAGTTTTTCCCTGATCGGTCCGATCACATTATAATCATCAGGTATACCGGCAAGGATTTGCTCAGCGACTTCGCCCTCAATAAAAAAATGTCTTTTTTTACGTAGTTCAGCCTCGGCTTTTGATAGCGCCATCTATTGGGTTCCAATCTTCAAAATAATTTCTTCATCTCAAAAGACACTGGCAACGGTTTTCAGAAGCATTGCGTGATCAACCGGCTTATCTAAAAACCCTTGAACGGGCAGAAATTCAGGTGCGCGATAGTGCCCATCTTCTAAATCGGGAAATAGGTTCAGTGAGGTGGTTTGGTGTATGTCCGAAACTATGACAACAGGAGTCTTGCTTAATTGACGGTCCGGGTGTTGACGCAAACTCCAGACTAAATGAAACCCTTCTGTACCCTCGGGCACCATTGTTTCGAGGAGAATCAGGTCGGGACGACTTGAACTCAACGCTTCCCAAGCTTTCTCGATCGAATCCGCTGAAGAGACTTGATAGTCATTAGCCGTCAAGGCATGAACGATCGGATCGTACATTCCGACCTGTGGATCAACGACAAGTATCTTCTTTTGATATTTCGTGTTCTCTTTCATGTTTTGTAAAATACCCAAGCTAAGTTAGTCAATAACAAAAGATATATTTTGGGGAACTACTGTTTCATTCATGCGCTTGGGGGAAACCATATAAACAATGTTTCTGTTTTATAAATAAGGGAGTCTTCTATTGTCTGCAAATAGTCTCGGGCTTTGTGTTCTAGGGTTGGGCAATCCTCTGATGGGCGATGACGGCATCGGTGTCATTGTCGCGCGCAGGCTGAGACAGCTAGAGATAAAAGGCGCTCGGGTTTTTGAAGCCGGCACTCCCGGATACGGTCTTTTTGATGTATTCGCTGAAGAAAAAAGAGTTGTTTTCATTGACGCGGTAGATAGCGGCTCAAGGCCGGGTTCGGTGGATTGGATTGACCCTCAAGCCGTCATGGCGGATCAAGCCCGTCAATCCCTTCACCAAGTGGGACTGGCCGATGTTTTGTCGCTATTAGACATGGAACAAAACGAGCCATGGGTGCGCGTGATCGGCATTCAACCACAGCAGATCAATGTCGGGGCTGAAATCAGTGATGAGCTTAATGGAAAACTAGTCGATATCACCGAAACTACTCTTTCGATGATCAAAAGCATTGTTTAGCTAGTTGATTGGAGAAAGCAGACGCTAATGGGTACGGCAAGCAGAAGATGGCACGTCGAAGTAACCGGCCACGTTCAAGGGGTCGGGTTTCGCCCCTTTGCTAAAAGGCTGGCCAATCAATGGCAATTAGCCGGTTGGGCTAGAAACGCGGGAGGCTTCGTTGAGCTGGAGGTCCAAGGCGATTTGCAAGCCTGCAATGGTTTTGTAAAAGAATTGGTCGTCAGCCTTCCCCGACCGGCTCAAATTCGCTGTCTCGACGTAAAAGAAATCAAAATTGTGCTAAAAGACAGCGCTTTTTCAGTTTTGGCCAGTCGGGTGGATGGGGACTTGCAGCGTTTCGTCCCCAAAGATATTGGCATTTGCGAAGATTGCCGGCAGGAGTTATTAGATATCACTGATCGTCGATTCGGTTACCCGTTCATTAACTGCTGCCACTGCGGGCCGCGATATACAATTATCAATAAGCTTCCTTATGATAGAGAGCGAACTTCAATGCGAAAGTTTCCACTTTGCCTGGATTGTAGCTTTGAGTACGCTACCGAACTCGATCGCCGGTTTCACGCTGAACCAAATGCCTGCGCTGAATGCGGGCCCCAATATATTTTTAACGATAACAACTCAGTTGTATCCGGTCGATCCGCTGTTGACAGCGCGATCTTAACTCTTGCCGAAGGTAAAATACTGGCGATAAAAGGTATTGGTGGCTTTCACCTGGCCGCTCTTGCGAATTGCTCTGAAGCGATTGCCCGCATCAGGCAGATCAAGTCTCGTCCAGACAAGCCTTTAGCGGTTATGGTTTCTGATATGAGCGACGCTCTTAAGCTTGGAAAAATAGACACGGGTGAAGCCGAACTTCTAGACGGCCCGGACTGCCCCATAGTTCTTTTAGATAAAGCGTCATTTGATTTGGCGCCCAATATCGCGCCTGGCCTAACCAACATAGGCGTGATGAAGGCGTACGCGCCTATTCATTTTTTACTTCTTAAAGAATTTGACGTACCACTAGTTATGACAAGCGCGAACAAAGGCGGGTCACCCATAATTATTAACAATAACGATGCGTTGGTTAAGCTAAAGAACGAGGTTGACGCATTCTTTTCCCACAATCGCTCAATTAGCAACGGTTGCGATGATTCGGTCGTTAGAAAAGTGGCCGGTCGAACGATGGCTCTGCGACTCGGCCGTGGTCGAGCGCCGCATGCTCTTGAGCTTAAAGGGGAGTACTCGCCGATCCTGGCCTGTGGAGCCGACCTAAAGAATACCTTTGCTTTGGCGGCCAACGGATGGGCGCATATCAGCCAGCATCTCGGAGACCTATCGGATCTCGATTGTTTTGATCGCTACCAGCAAACAATTAAAACACTCTGCGGTCTCCTAGATATCGAGCCGCAGAAAGTGGCATGTGATTTGCATCCCGACTATGTATCGGTGTCTTATGCCGAAAGCCTGGGGGTACCGGTCGAGAGGGTCCAACATCATCATGCCCATATTGCGTCGTCTCTGGCCGAAAAAGGAATACATGAGCCGGTAATCGGAGTCGCGTTTGATGGCAGTGGCTGGGGGTATGACGACCGAATCTGGGGAGGCGAATGGCTCATATGTGACCTTCAGCATATGGAAAGGGTGGCTCATCTTAAGGAAGTATCGATGCCCGGCTCTGAGGCCGCGATTCGTTTTCCCTGGAGAATGGCTCTAAGTTATCTTGTTGATCTTCAACTTGAGCATGATGCCATCGTTGAGTTGTTAGGGTTCATTTCCGAGGACGAGATTAATGCGGTTAGGAAGCAGATATCAAGCGGGATAAATATGCCGCTGACATCAAGTTGCGGGCGTCTATTTGAAGCCGTGTCGTCTCTTGTTTTGGGCTGCCGCAGCCAGTCATTTGAGGGACAGGCCGCTTCTTATCTAGAGTCGGCGGTGAGTTCGGAAGAAGAAGGATTATATCAATTTGCGCTTGCCGGTCGGAAAGGAATGATCGAAGTTGACTACACGCAGGCCCTGACCGCTTTGATTGCGGACAAGCAGGTTGGGACCCCTCCGGCAGTTATTGCTGCCAGATTTCACAACGGCCTTGCCGATGTGCTCGCCACTGTCAGCGAGCGTTTAAGGGCTGAAAGGGGAATAAACAAAGTAGTCTTAGGTGGCGGAGTGTTTGCTAACGCTTTTCTGTATACAAAAGCCATTGATTTGCTTGAGGGTCGTGGCTTTCAGGTTGTCACTGCGGAAGAGGTGCCAATTAATGATGGCGGGATAAGTTTTGGGCAAGCTGCGGTTGTGGCGGCCGGGGGTGGCGCGGGAGCAAATCAAATCTGATTTTGGGTGAAGCTTATGTGTCTAGGTGTGATTGGAAAAATTGTATCAAAAGATGATGAAAACGGGATAGCGCGAATCGGGGAAATAGACGCTGCTGTAAATCTGCAGTTTGCGCCTCTAGCCGGTGTCAATGATTTCGTTCTCATCCATGCCGGGTTTGCGATCAAGGTACTCGACAAAAAAACCGCGAGATCATCAATAAGTCTTTTTGAGACCGCCGCGAAAATCCAAGACCGGATAGAAGCGCTGTCTCTTGAAATCTCTGACTTAGCAAAAGGTCTGCGTAAGGTGCGGTTGATGGAGGTTTGTGGCACGCATACGGTCGCTATAGCGAGAAGCGGCTTGAAAGCGAGGCTTCCTGACAATGTTGAGCTGATTTCCGGCCCTGGTTGTCCGGTTTGTGTAACACCCGTCTCAGAGATCGATATGGGCATTGAGCTAGCTCTTAGCCGGAAAGCCACAGTAGTCTCTTTTGGCGACATGCTGAGAGTGCCGGGCTCATCAATGAGCCTCGAAGAGGCTCGGGCGATGGGTGGAAGAGTCGCCATAGTTTATAGCCCGAGACAAGCCCTTGAAATGGCCCGCTCAACCCCGGGAGAAGTTGTATTTTTGGCGGTTGGATTCGAGACTACGACGCCGCCAATCGCGAATATTGTCGAAGAAGCACACAAGTTAAAATTGACCAACTTTAGTGTTTTGGTGAGTCATCGTTTGATTCCCCCGGCCCTGGAGGCTATTTTGTCAGATCCGGCTTGTCGTCTGGACGGATTGATCTGTCCGGGTCACGTTTCGACGATTATTGGAGCCGATGCTTATTCTGACGTAGCCCGAAAGTT
>JAUVQD010000204.1 GCA_030598355.1 Actinomycetes bacterium | reverse complement strand
TGATGTCTGAAGAGATCAATCCGGGATTCGTCGATACGATGATCCCGTCCATGGTCGTCTTCGCCATCTTGGGTAGCACACTTCTTGGACTTCCCGATCCGCTGGTGGCAGCCCGTGAAGCCGGCATTTTCCGAACCTACAAAATAAATGGTATCCCGGCCTTGTCGGTCTTGGTAGTTCCGGCTTTAACTACCATTATTCACATGATAATAGCGGCGACGATCATCACTATGACCGCGCCTCTGTTTTTCAACGCGCCGCAAATCGCCAATTGGCCGGGCTTTGTTTTGAGTTTCTTGGCATTAGCCTGGGCTTACGCAGGGCTCGGTCTTCTGATCGGTGTGATTTCCGCCAACACCCGGATCACCGTGCTTTGGGCACAATTGGTCTTCTTGCCTTCGATACTGTTGAGCGGAATGATGCTCCCCTATAGCATGCTGCCAGAGGGAGCGGCCAGAGTGGCCAGGCTTTTGCCGGCGGCGCACGGAATGAATGCCTTTAGGACGTTGGCCTTGGACCTTAAGGCGGATTTTGACCCAACGGGATCGCTTGCCATTTTGTTTTTAGGCGGGGCAACGGCATTCGGATTAGCGATTTATCTTTTCAACTGGGACAGTAAGAACTCTGCCCGGCGCGCGCACCCGGCTCTGGCGTTGCTGGTATTCGTTCCTTACATTATTGGCACTTTCTTCTAGTTTCATTTAAGGCCGAGCATCATGCCCTCGGCAATGCAGACCGGGTTCCCGTGGATAGCGGCAGAACCATCTGCCGCGGCAATAATCATGTAGCGCTCTCTGATCTTCTTTAAGCTTACGCGGTAGACTAGCGTTTCAGCACCCGGCGAAACTTCTTCCTTGAATTTTATTTTTCCGCAACTGAGCGCCCGCCCTTTTCCGGCGTAGCCAAGCCAGCCTAAATAGAACCCGAGGAGCTGAAATAGAGCATCTATTATTAAAGTGCCGGGCATAATCGGATCATTCTTGAAATGGCACTGAAAAAACCAAAGATCAGGATTTAAGTCTAGTTCCCCGACTATTTCGCCTTTTCCGTGGATCCCAAGTTGGCGGTTCATTTCGATAACGCGGTCAACCATGAGCATGTCAGGTAAAGGAAGTGGCACACCGGCCCCGGCCAGCTCATGTCGACCACATTTGATCAATTCATCTCTTGAAAAAACATTGGCGGACATGCTTTTCTGTTCTTTTGTCATTGCTCCTCCTGATGCGAATAGAAGCTTATCGGCTGGGAGAGAAAGTACTTGCTTATGATAACCCGAAAATTATTTGCTGGCGTGACTGTCTAATAAAGTTGTCAATGATCCTCACCATATCTGAGGGCGCCCGATGCCCTCATTTACGTGGCTGCCGCGGAGTACAACAGCCAACCATCGACCGATGCTCTCTTGCTAGACGCCTGGTCAGCTGTTATTATACAATTTTACGAGTACTATACCGCCAGGGAATGGTTCATGTGAAAGCGTCATGCAAGCTATTCATACTCTGCTTGCTTCTCCCGCTTTTCTTGCCCGCTCAAGCTTCGGGCCAGTTAAAGGACTCGTCTACTCCATCCGTGAACAATGTCACGCCTCGTGGTTATACGGAAGTCTCAGTTGATAATGGAGAGACCTGGAAGCTCCTAGTTCCCGGCAGCACCAATGTGTACAATCAGAGCACGCTTCGTACTCTTTTTTTTAGATTTCAAGCAAATCCCCTGGATGGTACGACGAAAACAGAGATTTATCTGGATGGCAATTATTCATTGGAATCCTTCCTGCGAACTACTGAGTGGTCGATATTTGCCCCGGCTTATCAGGGTCGCCACGTTCTTAAGGTAAAGTTCTTCTATTTTGGGAGTGAGCGTTCTGAAGGCTTTCATGAATACGTTATTGAGTTGTCCGGGCAAACTCAACAGGCACCGCCGCCAGGATCTTCAGATCCTTCGGAACCGGGGGTAGGGCAACCGCGAGTGCGAATTGGGCCGAGGGTCAGGCTCGAAACACCGTTTATCTCGACGCGCATCTCAAAAACGACAACTTTTAAAGTTAGCTGGTCGGCTACGGCCGATTCCGGAATTGACTCGTATTATGTGCGATACAGACCGGCCAACACCCGTACCTGGACTACTTGGAAAACTAAGACCCAGGCCACTCATGCTTACTTTCAAGGGACGGCCGGCAGAACCTACTACTTTCGAGTGAGGGCGGTCGACGGGGATGGTAATCATAACTGGTCAAAGGTGCGGAAAACAATTCTGCCGTATAACGAAGGTGCCAACATCAGAAAGAGACTTGGTTTCAATGCCTTTTTGAGAGCAGAAGACTCACAATTCTATTTAGGTTCGCTGCGCTCCTCTTATACCAGAGGCAACACTCTTGTTTATCGATTACGTAACACTAACGGAATTGGCCTCATCACAACTCTAGCCAAGAACCGCGGTCGGGCGAAGCTATATATCGATGGACGCTACGTAACAACCATCGATGCCTATTCCCCAAAATTCAAACCAAGGCAACGCGTCTATTATTGGAGTTTCCCAACCAAAAGCACTCATTACCTCAAAATCATTAACGAAGGAACGACCGGTCGCCCCAGATTCGACGTTGACGGGATTGTGGCAGGGCGATAGAAAGGTAGTCATAAGTCCCCGACAAGAAAACCATAGTTCCAGAGGTTCTATCTTGAAAATCATGATTGATCGTAATAGATGTGAGGGAAAGGCGACATGCCTAGATGTTTGCCCCGAAGATGTCTTCGAACTTCAGAAGCCGGCAAAGCAAGAATTGAGCTGGCAGAGTCGGATCAAGCTCAAATTCCATGGCGGGGAACAAGCATTTGCAGTGAATGAGGGGAGCTGCACAGGCTGCGAGCTATGCGTAGAGCATTGCCCTGAGAAAGCAATTTCCCTCGATAATCATGATTCGGACCAAAGAAAAGACCCAGAATCATTTTACGATCCTGGGTCTTGATCTCTCGTTGCGGGAAACCTAGGCGGCTTCTCTTCTAGCTCGCGAGTGCTCGCATATCCGATTAACATCTTGCTTGAACTGGGCTACGTCGATTTGAAGTCCCTTTAGATAGCTACTCCACCCGGTCGTCATTTTGGCCATGCGACACGCCTCTTCGATCTCGGCGTCAGTCGCGCCGTGTAGACGGGCGCCTTCTGTATGAAAAGCGACACAATAGTCACACTGCATGTTTGCGGCTACAGCCAGCCCCATGAGTTGTTTGTACTTCGACGGGATGGCCGTATCTGCCATTTCCCAGTCCTTCATCTGACTCCACTCAGATTCGATACTATGGTCAGGAATGAGCGCTAGCCATTCAGGCACGAAGCCTAGTGTTTCCTCGATATCTGCCAAAACCTCGGTCCTATTTGCCATACTTTTACCTCCTATAGTCATGCTGTGTAAGTTTTTTACCCAAACTCTCTGAGTAAGAATCGCCTAGCTGCGTGAGCATTTAAGCTTCGAACTCTTCTTT
>JAUVQD010000210.1 GCA_030598355.1 Actinomycetes bacterium | reverse complement strand
TGAAGAATATGGGTATGCTGCCGGCGGGCATGAGCAAAGACGCCTGGATAGAGATGCAACTGCAGGAATCTATGGTCGAGACGAAAGATTTTGATCTCGTCGCCATGGGCAAACCCGAGGGCACCGGCTGCTATTGTTATGTTAACTCAGTTCTTCAAAGGTATATGGAGATCCTTCAGAACAACTACCCGTATATTGTTATGGATAATGAGGCGGGCATGGAACATATCAGCCGCGGCACGACAAACGACGTCAGCTATCTTGTAATTGTTTCCGACGCCAGCCCCCGCGGTGTACGCACAGCCGCGCGTATCAGAGATCTGGTTAATGAACTTAGCGTGAAAGTCGGTCACATGGGCTTGGTTTTAAACCGGCTCCTGAATGTAGAAATGACGGAAGCGGCTTTGGCTGAGGCCAAGACCCGCGGATTAGACCTAATCGGCGTTATTCCCGCCGACGATCTGCTTCTTAAGTTCGACATGCAAGACAGAACGCTGCTTGAGCTGCCCGATGATTCGAAGGCTATTCAAGCGGCGTCAAAAATATTAGACGATGTAATTGGAAAATTAGCCAAAGCCGGATAAGGGAGGGCACTTTGTCTGCGACGATCATTGACGGCAAGAAAACAAGCTTAGACATAAAGAGAGAATTGGCCGATGAGGTTGCCCAGCTAAAAAAGGTGGGCATCACACCGAAGCTGGTTGTAGTTTTAGTTGGGGAAGATCCAGCGTCAGAGATTTATGTAAAAAACAAAGAAAAAGCGTGTGATCTGGTTGGGATCGACTCGGTTAAGCATCTGCTTCCGGCCTCAACGAGTCAAAAAGAATTGCTGACTCTAGTCGACAAACTTAATAATGACGACTCAATCAACGGTATTCTCGTTCAACTTCCCCTGCCGAAACAAATAGACGAAAACGCAATCATTTTTGCCATCGATCCGGAAAAAGATGTCGATGGTTTTCATCCTATCAATGTCGGTGCGTTGATGATCGGCACAGCCCGGTTCTCATCGTGTACGCCCAGTGGTTGCATTGAACTGCTGAAAAGATACAATATTAAAATCGAGGGAAGTAAAGCCGTAGTGGTTGGCCGAAGCAATATCGTCGGCAAACCTGTCGCTATGATGCTCTTGCACAACAACGCGACCGTCGAGCTTTGTCACTCGAGAACACGCGATCTAGCAGCCGAAACCCGGCAGGCGGATATTTTAATAGCCGGGATTGGAAAACCGAAATTTATCACGGCCGACATGGTTAAGCCGGGCGCCGCCGTTATAGACGTTGGCATCAACCGGACAGATGACGGGCTCTGCGGTGACGTTGATTTTGAGGCCGTCAAAGAAGTGGCCTCGGCAATTACACCGGTGCCGCGTGGAGTTGGCCCGATGACGATAGCGATGTTGTTGAGAAATACAGTAACAGCCGCGAAGATGCATGCGGAGAAGGAGAGGAAATAGATATGGCATATACGGCTCCTGTGGAAAATTTTCCTGGGGAAATAGTCGAGGTAAATATCGGCGTAGCACCTAACAATGTAAAAATTGGCGGGGAAAAGACCTTTCCGCTCTTAGGGTTCGAGGGCGACGTCCCAAACAAACCCAAAATCGCGATGGAAGTTTTTGACAACAACCCCGAAGATTGGGAAGCGGCCGCCAAGGCCCCGTTTGCCGATGTTCTAGCCGATCCGGTTGCCTGGGCGCAAAAGTGCGAGCAGGAATACGGAGCCGAGCTAATCTGTTTGCAACTGCAGAGTACTGACCCGCACGGTGAGAATAAAGGCGGCGACGAAGCCGCTGAAACTGTAAAAAAAGTCTTAGAAGCGATCAAGATCCCGTTAATTGTTTTAGGGACAGACAATGCCGAGAAAGACAGCGAAGTATTACCAAAAGTGGCCGCGGCTGCCGCAGGCAAAAACATTGCGCTCGGACCCGCGACTGAAGACAATTACAAGACAGTGGCCGCTGCCGCTATGGGTTTTAGCCATAATGTTGTCTCCCTCTCTCCCTGCGATGTCAATCTCGCCAAACAGCTTAATATTCTCTTGCTTCAGCTGGGCGTCGTCGAGGAGCGAATTATCATCGATCCCTCAACCGGGGCGCTCGGCTACGGCCTCGACTATACCTATACAATAATAGAGCGTCTGAAATTAGCGGCGCTTCAGCAGGGCGATGAAATGACCAAGATGCCGATTATCGGCAATCTCGGCATGGAGGTCTGGAAGACAAAGGAAGCCAAGACAGAATCAAACGATGATTGGGGCGATCAGGAAACAAGAGCAGTTTCCTGGGAGATATTAACAGCGACAGCTCTGGCTACGGCCGGAGCCGATCTTTTAGTAATGCGCCATCCAAAAGCCGTGGCGGGAGTCAAAAAAGTACTTGCAGGTTTTTAGGGGACGCAACCTCGTAAATGCTTGCGTTCACATGCTATACTTTTAGGTCTAAATTCTATAGAAAGTATCAAATCTATAGCACTAGATGATTTCAATAAAAATTTTATTAGGAGGGCGTTTTTAGATGGCCAACAAAGAGAAAAAACCAGGGGTTGAACGGAGCTTAGATCCGGCAGCCCAGGCTATGATTGATGTAGCGCGAGACAAAGATATCGCGACTATGTTCAGTCGAGCCGACGATATGAAACCCTGCCCGATGGGAGATGGCAGTTGCTGCAAGTTATGCAGTATGGGTCCCTGCCGATTAGTTGGAAAAGATCGAGAGGAGAAGACCGGCGTATGCGGTGCCACGATGGGCACTATTTCCGCACGTAACTTAGCTCGCCACGTAGCCGCCGGGGCTTCCGCCCATTCAGATCACGGACGCGATATCGCCATTGTAATGTTGGCGACTGCCAGAGGCGAGGCCAAAGGTTATCAGATAACCGATGAAATCAAACTTCACGAAGTCGCCGGCTACATGAGTATTGAGACCGAGGGCAAAACTAAAGAAAAAATAGCCGAGGAAGTAGCGCTCGAGGCGCTTGATAACTTCGGCCGCCAATTCGGTCCGCTAACATACGTCTCCCGGGCGACGAAAAAAAGACAGGCACTCTGGGAGAAATTAGGTCTCACCCCGCGCGGCGTCGACCGCGAGGTAGTCGAGACAATGCACCGAACACATCCGGGCACAGATCAAGACCCCGACAATATATTAGACCAGGCGCTTCGAACATCGCTCGGCAGCGGCTGGGGCGGCTCAATGCTCGCCACAGACTTGTCAGACATTCTCTTTGGCACACCGAGGCCGCTCAAGGCAAAGATAAACCTAGGTGTTCTAAAAGATGATCACGTTAACATAATTGTTCACGGTCACGAC
>JAUVQD010000223.1 GCA_030598355.1 Actinomycetes bacterium | reverse complement strand
GTCGGCGCGCATCCAAGCATCGACTTGCAGATGTTGATGTTGCCGCTTCTTGTCGATGACATGGACCCCCTGGTGCGAGAGAATCGTAATGGTATTTCATGGTTCAATCACATTTACTCCGATCAGAACGGACCAACCGGTCTGATCGGCCCGCCAACCGAGATCGCTCGCTTTTTGATGGCTTACCTAAATGGAGGCGAGTTGGATGGAGAGCGCATTCTATCTAAAAAGATGGTCGACATAATGACCAAGGAGAGTCGCATTGTCCCCGAAAAAACTGCTGGTTTTAGCGTCTCCTACGACGAGATGCTTCAGGGTATTGGCTGGTCGTACGTCGAACCAAAGGGCGATAGCTTCTTCCTCCAGCACCGCGGCGGCGGACCGGGATTTGGAACCAACATGCGAGTGTATCCTGACCGCGATCTCGCCATAGTCGTCATGGGAAATGGCATGTATTTCGACAAGGACGGCGTTGTCGACCTCGTCGCCAGCCTGGACTGGGACGTTAACGATCAAAAACCCCAATGAAAAGGAGGAAAGCCACCGGTCAAACTACCGAGAAGCGCACGGACTAATCAAGCTAGATAATAAGGAGATAAAGAGAAATGGCTAAGAAATTCGCTTTCTTTTACTTTATGAAAAACGAGCCGGAAAAGATCGGTTCAGCTGTACCACAACACGTCGAATATTGGAAAACCCTGAATTTAGATGGTTACGTTGGCGGGCCATTTGATGATCGCTCAGGCGGCTTGATAATTTTTCAGGCTGAGAGCTTGGACGAAGCGACAAATCACGCAGGAAACGATCCCTTTGTCACAAATGATTTGCTAACGGACAAGTGGATCAAAGCCTGGATGGTGAAATAAGCAGGGAGGTACCGATGGCGAATGGCACGTATGTCAATAAGGAAGGTATTCTCGACCTGATCGCCAGCCTCGACTGGGACGTTAACTAAGAAAACTCCCAATTAATAGGGGACAACAAAAGAATGTCTCGTCTTATCCTTAGTCATGATGGGTGAGCGGCTCTCAAGAAATAATATGTAAGTTGCACAAGTTGTCCACCGCAATCTTTCTCAGAGGGTGTTTGGCCCATTTAAAAGCGCGAGCTCGAGGTCAAAGCCGCGCGTCCGCTCACATCTTTTCATTCATGCTCACATCTTTTCATTCATAGAACTACATCCATAAATTACATCTTCATGTGATTTCTTACTGTTCTTCCTCCGGTAAATTAATCTCGACATCAGGTAATTCAAGCTTGAGTATTCGCCGCTTGAGAGGAGGGAGATAAATGGAGATTTACGAGGTACGAATCGACGGGCATTTGGACGATCGTTGGGCTGATTGGTTCAGCGGCCTCCAGATAGAACGCGATGAAGACGGTTGCACTACTCTTTATGGTCCGGTCGCAGACCAGAGCGCCCTCCACGGTTTCCTCGGCAAGATCCGGGACCTAAATCTCAAACTGTTATCGCTGAAATGTGTCGGACGTTACCGCCCGCCTCCGGGTGGGTGACGCGGTTCGCGCGTCATGAGACAAGAGTACCGATTTAACAGACAACGTGATCAATTGATCAATAGGAGAACAAAATGAATTCACATAAAAAGACTGCAATACTTGTAGGAGCATTATTTCTAACGGCGATCGTTGCGTGGCTTGTTGGTTATTCCTTGATAGAGGCTGTTATATCCGCTCCTGATTACCTTATTGGTGTTTCTGCAAATGAAACTCGGGTGATCATAGGGGCGCTCATAGAGCTAATCAATTCCGTTGTAGTTGTTGGTATTGCAGTTACGCTGTTTCCAATCTTAAAGCAACACAATGAAAGAATAGCTCTTGGGTACGTTGGTTTCAGGATTATTGAAGCCACGGTCCTTGTGGTTAGTTTAATTTTCCCTCTATCTCTAATTTCATTAAGTCGGGAGTATATAAACGCAGAAGCTTCCACTGCTTCCTATTTTCAAACCCTAGGTGATTTATTGCTGGCAGCACGTTATTGGTCCGGTCAGATGGTTCCGATTTTTGTCGGCCTAGGCGGGCTGATGCTTTGTTATTTATTGTATCGAACGAAGCTCATTCCACGGCCCATATCAGTCTGGGGCCTCATTGGATACGGGTTGTTGATAACAGTGCCCTTGTCAGAGATTTTCGGCTATAGCGGAGGAGTGATCTTAGGTCTTCCGGGAGGCTTATTCGAAATATTTCTAGCGATATGGCTCATAGCCAAAGGATTCAATTCGTCCGCAATCGCTTCCGTAACAACTAGGGGGAATGATGGGTCAAGTAATTGAAGAGAAAGCGAAGACGACTGCAAGTGATTTGGTCATCAGCACCCAAGGTTTGAGCAAGTCTTACGGCGACCTAGAGGCGCTCAAATCTCTTGACCTGAAAGTACCCAAGAATTCGATCTTCGCCTTCTTGGGTCCAAACGGGGCCGGAAAGACAACGACGATCAAGCTCTTGATCGGCCTCGCCCGCCCCACCGCCGGAGGCGGCAAGATCTTTGGGAAAGACATTGTGCGCGACCATGTTGATATCCGCAAAAACATCGGCTATCTACACCAAGACCCTCGTTTCTACGAGCACATGTCGGCCCGCCAGACGCTGGACTTCAGTGCCAAGTTTTTCTACCAGGGACCCCAGTCACAGATAGATAAGCGCATCGAGGAAATGCTGGAACTCGTCGGGCTTACCGACAAAGCCGACCGCCCCGTGAAAGGTTTTTCCGGTGGTGAGCGCCAACGCTTGGGCATCGCCCAGGCTCAGATCAACTACCCCGACTTACTGATCCTGGATGAACCGGCCGCCAGCCTGGACCCCCAAGGACGCCGGGATGTACTGGAAGTAATGACACGAATCCGGAAGCACACCACGATCTTCTACTGCACCCACATTCTCGATGACGTCCAGCGAGTCAGCGACCAAGTCGCCATCGTCAATCACGGAGAATTGATCGTCCAGGCACCCATAGAAGAGGTACTGGCAGGCACTGGGGATACCGTCTATTCAGTAACATTGAGAGGCGATGCTCAGAGCG
>JAUVQD010000014.1 GCA_030598355.1 Actinomycetes bacterium | reverse complement strand
CGGAAGTAGGGCAATTAGCGGTTGAGATGAACACATACTGGAAGAATCCCTTGATTCGCATTGATCCGCCAGAGCCTTATACCCCGCGGATTATTTCTCGGGTAACCCCGACTACCAGATTTGTCGACTTAAGAGCTACAAATGAGCTCCCCGTGGTTTGCATTAACCGGTCATTCGCAATTCTTTACCATTTCTCCTATGCGAAATCAACGAAGAAGATTCAGGCCAAGATTGAAAATTTCTCCCATGCCGATGAAATAAGACCGAATTGGTTTGAGCAAGTGTGGTTAGGATGGGACAATGATCCTTTAATGGAAAATTTGCACCCCACACATCCTCCGTGCTACAGGCGAGCAATTTATGAGGCTAAAGAATGCCTGCCTAAGGACATGCAGAACCACCCGCAAGTTAAAGCAGGCATACCAAATAAAATAAAGAAAATGATAACCTAGTTTCCTAGTTTCTAAGCAGCCCTGACGAGATTTCCTCCGGCATTTGTCGCATCAAACATCAACCGCCCAGCCTTGTGGATTAACTGCGCGGCGTCGACCTCATTGTTAAATTGGGTGACGGCCAAACTGCCAGTCGCCTTAATTGGTTTGCGATCAAAAGAAACGACCGCGTCTTCAATCAAATGTCTTAAACGTTCTGCCACCTTAATGGCTTCTTTTCGCGAAATCTCAGGAAGAACACCAAACTCATCACCACCCATTCGAGCGGGTATATCATGGCCACGGATATTTTCACGTATGATTTTAGAAACGCCTTTGATCACTTTATTTCCGGCTTTATGAGTATGTTTTTCATTTATTGCGCGGAAATTATCGATGTCGACCAGTATTATTGAAAAACTCGTTCGGTCTCTGCCGGCCCTTTTCATTTCTTCTTCAACTCTTTGCTCGAAATACATGCGTTTATAGAACCCGGTCAAACCATCCAAAAGGGCTGAATCTTTCGATTGTTCTCTCTCGTACCTTTCTGTTATATCGAGACTGATTCCGACAAACCCAACGAATTCTCCCGCTTCGTCGTAGAGAGGAGCACCGCGGCTATGTGTCCACCGCCACTGGCCATCATGGCGTCGATGGCGATAGTCGATTTGAAACGGTTTTCTATCTTCTAAAGCAGCTTGAAAGATTTTGCGGTAACGATCGATGTCCTCATGATGAACGCAATCGTGCCAACCTTCATCACGTTCTTGGGCCAAGCTCCGGCCGGTAAATTGCAGCCAGGTCTTATTAAAATAATCAAACCGGCCGTCGGCCTGCGTTCGCCACACAAGATTTGGTGAGAATTCAATTAGATTTTCGTATTCTTTGGCTGTCAGCCTCATAATATTCTAATTTTTCCAAATGCTGAGGAGTTGAATCATATGAAGGGAATTCATGAACGGTGAATAAGCTAGATGCGCGCCATTTCTCTGGCTACTTTGCCTTTCCAAACCGGGCTCGTGGCATAGCCGCGCATTTGATAGGGGTTACTAGCCTTTCCCCACATCCGCGAGATATATTGAGCTTGATTATTTATGGCCTCTTCCTTTGTGGACCAAGCCATCCAAGTGGATGCTGTTCTCTTCCGGCCAAAAAAGTTATTTGTGTTTGCGTTGGCCCGACCCGCGCCGGATTCAATCATCGCGATAGCGGGGGAAAGACGTGGCTCAATACCGGCATCAACGGCCGCCAAATAAAATGTCCTGCCTTGGCCGGCGAGAGGCGAGGAGACTAAATAGCGGTCAATTCGATTGATCCAATCACCACCGCGATCCGGCAGCGCGGCCCATTTAACTAGTGAAGTGCGACGTTTGTTGATTTGGTAAACTTTCTTTTTGATTTGATCAAGAGTTTTTGATGTTTCTTTCATATGCTTTACTTGAGATGAAAGCACCTTGTTCTCGTGACGGAGGACTTTGAGCTCACGAGCATGATTCTTTGTTTCATTATTCGCCTGCTCAACCTGGGCACCTGCCAAACGCATTCCCAATAAGACAGCTAGAATAGCAACTGTCACCCAAATAGCAGCCAGTATCGCGATCCAAGCAAGGGCAGATAATCCGCGCCCGTGTTTGCCTTCTGTAATCAGACTTATAACACCTCGTCTACATCGACAACATTTGTCAAAAACCACTACTTATCCTTATCGGATAGAGCAGCCGCATAGTTTACAGGAATTTGCTTGATTTAGCAAGCCATGTGCTGGTGTTTGACCGGTAGAAGAGTTGTTACCCAGTTTTTAGTTGCGCGAAACCATAATCAAAAGGAGCTTGCCTATCGCGTAATTCAGAAGTATGTAAAACGCAACGGCCAAAAGAGCGCCAAATTCAAAAACGCCATAGCCGGTATCGAAAGTTTGATAGTTAAAAGCCGTCAGAAATGGACCGACAATGACATCAGTTATTGAATAAATAAGCGAAACAAATGCGTTCCCCGGATTGCCACCGAGGCCCTTCAAGATCATGCGAAGAGCAATTAGCCCCTCTATGATCATGAAAACGTAATTTACGATGCGCTTGATCTTCCTGACCGAAGGATGTTGGCTAGTATGGTGCTCGTGGGTGACAACACGCAGACGTCGGCCTGTCCCTTCAGGACGCCATTTTTCGTTTTCTTCACTACCAGCCAAGCGGGTTACCTCCTACGAGGTTTTTACTTTCCCGCTTTTAGGTTCTTATAAAACGTTCGACAACAACTACTAACTCGTCGATACGCTCTTTAGAACCTTCGCTTTGAAAAGATTCGCAGACACAGCCCTTAATATGATCGCTCAATATGATCAAGGCCACTTTTTCCGTCGCCGCAATAACTGATGATACCTGGGTCAGAATATCAACACAGTATTTGCCTTCTGAAACCATGCGTTGAAGGCCTCTGGTTTGTCCCTCAATACGTTTCAGGCGCGCTAATATCTTATCGACATTCTCTGCATACGACGGATCACTTTGCTCTTCTGAAACCAATTTGCCCCTCTATGATCGACTGCTTCTGTGAGCATACCAGTAGGAGGTATTAAATACAAAGCATCACAGCAGTATCTGCTAACTACTCTATACCCCTGCCCGCTATCAAGTAGCCAATATCTACCTGCCTCACTCGGGCGTTGGTGACTTTTCCAAGGGTCCGGTAAGAAGAGCGGGATCAGCCAATTGAGTATAGCGCCGCATAATGCCTTCGAAATGCTTCTCAGCCCAGACTGCCGTCTTAGGTCAGCCACGAGGTGGGAACCCGCTCCAGCCACGTTTGCAGTCTCTTACCCCAGACAAAACTCTGTCGGTGTCGGGCGACAAAATCTCGATACCCAATAAGCCCGGCTTCAAGGCTTATGTCGCCGGCGATGATTTGTTGGACAAAACGGCCGCAAGCCTCCCCAAAATAGATGGCGGTTCTTATCCCCTCGCCGGTCACCGGCAAACAATGTCCGGCTGCGTCGCCGACAACAAATAGCGACCCGACCGTGGCCGGGCGAATTGCTGACGGAAAAACACCGCCATGCACATGATCATCGACCCCGATATCGCCGGCAAAATCTGCAAGAAGCGGTTTGAGCTTCGCGCCTCCGCGATAAGAGCAAACGCCTATCCGGCTTTCCGGGCCAACCGGAAAGACCCAGCCGTAACCGCGGCCAACCACCTTCGGATCAAACGTGAAGTGTAAAGCTTCTCTTTTTTCTTGTCCGAGGCATTCGATACCGACACTTTTTTGGCCGGCGGGGTTTCGTCTCGACCCGTCAGGCTCAGCCAACACCGCCCGCCACCCGGAGGCATCAACGACACATTTAGAGCTAAAAGAACCTTTATCTGTAATTACTTCTTTGCCCGTGATGCCAACGACACTCGCTTTGAGCCACTCAAATTGGCATTGCCCGGCAAGAGTCCGGCAAAAAACATCATAGTTAAATGTACAGAAGGACTGCGGCAGTCGATACTGAACCGACCTTGTGGCTGTGTGAACAAAAATCTCGCGTTGCTCGTCGACCACGCTTTCCAAGCAATTTAATCTTTCGGCAACTTCTAAATATGTAGCGCAAGCTGAGGTTTGACCGGCCCCGATTTCACGCCGGTCAATCAGGAGAACTTTTCCCTTTATTTGACCGACAACCGATAATCCGGCAAAGCTGGCGCCCACAACAATCGCATCGTAACGCATAATATGTAAGAGATTACCGCAAAGACAGGAGCCTTGCTTGCAAGATCAACAAAAATCCGGTAAATTTCCACGTACTACTAGATGATCGACTAAGGATTTAAGATATGGCAAAAGGCTCAGGAAAATCTAAAAAAAAGAATAAGGTCAAAGAAGATATCGTGGAGTACGATGAAGACCTAAGTCCAGAACGCGATTCTAAGAAGATAATCTTCGGCATATGGTTCTTAATCATTTTTGGACTTCTGGCCGCTTTTCTCATCACAACAAATCAGAACACGGGCGAGCCTCCCCCGGATCAACCTGCCACAGCTAGTGGTCAAAGTCCCGCTCAACTAGATGAGGCACTGAAACCATTTCAAGACCAGTTGGCTCAAGATCCTAAAAACGTTTCCGCGCACATCCAGATCGGCTTCATATATTTTGATGCCTCAAGATTTGCAGAGGCGGCTCAGTCGCTCGAAAAAGCCATAAAGCTCGATGAGCGAAACGTTGAGGCTCTTGTTGGACTCGGAATGTCTTACCAGTATGCAAGCCAGCCAAATAAAGCTTTGGAGATGTTCGACAAAGCCTTATCTGTTAAGCCCGATGATGATTTCGCTAAGGTAAGAAAAGCCTACTTTTTAGCCGATGTTGAAGGCAAGTATGATGAAGCCTTAACTTTAATGCGAGAAGTTGAAGCTAAGTTGCCTGACAGTGAAAACAAGTCTAAGCTTAACGAAGCGATTCTAAATATAGAAAAGCGCGCCACCGGGAAATAACCACTTCTAAGTCAATATTTCAAAAGGTAGATGAGCTTGCCAACATGGGAACTGTTGAAAAAGTAGTCAAACGTGACGGCCGGATTGTGCTTTTTGATGAAGAAAAAATACGGGCAGCCGTTCAGGCCACAGCTCTCGCGATTGGCGAAAAAGATCTCGACCTAGCTCGCGACGTAGCCGCCCAGGTCACACAGACGTTAAATCGAGACTTTGACAACCGTATGCCAACGGTTGAGGATATCCAAAACTATCTTGAACGAGCTTTAATTGATACAAGGCGAGCTGATATCGCCAAAGCGTTTATCCTCTATCGGGCCGAGCGCACTCGTCTGCGCGAAACTAAGAAATTTATCGGCGTCGCCGATGATCTAAAGCTGAAAGTCAACTCAATCGAGATTTTGAACCGTCGTTATCTCACCAAAGACGATACCGGCAAAGTCATCGAGACCCCAAAAGAGCTTTTTAAACGAGTGGCGCTTTTTGTCGCTTCCGTTGACAAAACATTTAACCAGGATTGGCGTCAATCGGGATCTGATTTTTTCGAAATAATGGCGAGCAGCAAATTCCTGCCCAACTCACCAACCCTTATGAATGCCGGTACCGATATCGGTCAGCTATCCGCTTGTTTTGTCCTCCCGGTTCAAGATTCAATTGTTGATATTTTCGACTCCATAAAAAATATGGCTTTGATCCATAAATCCGGCGGAGGCACAGGGTTTTCATTCAGCAAATTAAGATCGGACGGCGATATCGTCAAAACTACTGCCGGTATCGCTTCCGGGCCGATTTCATTTATGAAGATATTTGACGCGGCTACGGATGTGATCAAGCAAGGAGGCCGACGGCGGGGCGCGAATATGGGCATCCTTCGGGTCGATCACCCCGATATAAGAGAATTTATAACGATCAAAGAAAAAGAAACCACCTTAAGTAACTTTAATTTGTCGGTGGCGGTAACCGATGAATTCATGAAGGCGGTCGAAGAAGACGGTGAATATTGGCTAAAAAGCCCGCGGACAGGCAAACAAGTCGAAAAACTGAAAGCCCGTTCGGTATTCGATCTTATAGCCACGATGGCTTGGCGCACCGGGGACCCCGGCCTTATCTTCATCGATGAGATTAATCGCACCCACCCGCTCTCAAATTTGGGAGAGATCGAATCGACTAACCCCTGTGGTGAGCTCCCGCTGCTTCCCTTTGAATCATGTAATCTCGGCTCAATAAATTTATCAAAGATGGTTAAGGATGGAGCTGTCGATTGGGATGAGCTCAAGCGAGTTACCAGGCTGGCTGTCCATTTTCTCGATAATGTAATTGACGCCGGCAGATTCCCAATAGAAAAAATCGCGCAGGTAACAAAGGCCAACCGAAAAATTGGTCTTGGGGTTATGGGTTTTGCTGAAATGTTGATAGCTCTCAAAATTCCATACGCCTCAGATGAGACACTTAAACTCGCAGACGAGCTTGGCGCTTTCATACAGGCAGAAGCCGTTAAGGAGTCAGTTGAGCTAGCCAAGATACGGGGATCGTTCCCGAATTTTGACTTAAGCTCATGGAAGGCGAAAGGCTTTTCCGAGCTTCGAAACGCGACGCTAACCACTATCGCTCCAACCGGAACTATCTCGATTATCGCGGGCACCAGCAGTGGCATCGAGCCGCTTTTTGCCATTTCTTATATTCGGGAAGCTCTCGGTGGTGTCGATCTCCTGGAAGTTAACCATCTCTTTGATGAAATCGCGCGCGAAAAAGGTTTTCAAAGCGAGGAACTCAACCAGGCGATTGCCAAGACAGGCTCAATCAAAAACCTGAAAGATATTCCGGAAGAAATAAGAAATATCTTTTCCACAACATTTGATATACCGGGCGAGTGGCACGTCCGTGTCCAGGCTGCCTGGCAAAATAATATCGACAATGCCGTTTCAAAAACAGTGAACCTACCGGCGGAAGCTAGTCTTAGCGATGTTCGCCAAATATTTAAGCTGGCTCACACCCTAAAATGCAAAGGTATAACGGTCTACCGATATGGCAGCAAGAAGAATCAAGTTCTCTACGTCGGTGATAAGGCCAAGCAAGATAATACCTTGGTGAGAGCGGCGGCGGAATATGGCGGCGATTGCGCTGCCGGTGAATGCGCGTTTTAAATTATTTCTTTTCCTTTTGCTTTTCCTTCACTAGCTCAGGAAAGCAGGTTTCAGCCATCGGGCACCAGTCGATGCACGAAGGTTTCGCCTCGCGATAAACAAGATGCCCGCATTCAGTACAGTTAGCCTTTTTGTCGCGGGTAAAGAATTCGACCTCACCGCCACATTTCGGGCACTCGAATAGTTCAAGCTCTGGTATTTTTACATTGTCCGCTCCCGGACATCCTTTTTTCATCTTCTGCCTCACCTAACATTTTGCGTCTTGTTAATAAAGTCCTGACCCTAAAAGAACGGCCAATAATATTACTAGCAGACCAAGACCCAAATTAAGCCTCGAGAATATCACAAGCAACGGCCCCAGTTTTTTTAACTCCTCGGGCGGGGTCCCGCCTGGTCCCGGGGGAGCCTTAGTTATCTTGGCCTTCAAATACATCGAGGTAGCCGCCGTCACGATAATCATAACCAAAAATGCCAAAAGCTTTGTTATTAGAATCGCTCTATATGACTCTGAGACTAGACCCTCGAATATCGGCTTCACTACAAGTATGTTGTAGAAACCGGTGATAATAATAATGATAATGCTGCCCCAGGCAAACCACCGGAAACGCTCCATGCCCATCAATCGAACAAAGGGCGGCGGAATCCCTTTAGGCTGAACTACCGGCGTCAATACCAAATTAACAAATATTAACCCGCCGATCCACGTAAACGCGGCCACAAAGTGCAGCCAGCGCATAATGATATCTAGACTCAACGCGTACCCCTTTCGATCACTCAGCAGCCTCGTTGAGCTCTTTCACCAGCATATCTACGTCTAACCCATGTAAGATCGCACCCTGCTCCAAAGTCTCAAACTGAGTTGATGGACAGTCGAGACATGCCATCCCGTGCCGGGTGAAGACCTCGGCCGTCGTTGGATAACTCTTGACTATAGAGCCGATCGTCATATCTTTATTCACACTCATCTCGCTAACCCCCCATCTTATCTACCATGAATTAATGGTGGCAGACACCGTACACAAACCCATTTTGCTTCGCCCTTATCCTCACATGGAAGAACGACGACTTCTTTTGCGTCGACATTGCAGACATAACAACTTTTTTCAGCTTGCTCATCGCTCATTTTTTGGCTCCTTCCTCTCCTAGACACGTACAATTACTGTCTTGCGCTTACCTACTATTTTTATCACTTTTGGAGGAATTTTAATATGGCAAATGTCACGTATTTATGTGATTCTCGTCACCCTTTTGACCACAATTTTAACCGTGGGAGATCCTGTATGAATATGCGTTTGCTTTTGAGCAATATAGTTCCCGCCTGGCTAAACTTCGATAGCTCTCTAATAGCAGTTTCGCGGGATACCCCCATCAACTCAGCTATCTCCTGCCTCGTTAGCAACAAGTCAATGAAAATTCCCTCGTCTGTCTCTTTGCCGTATTGATCAGCCAGCCTAAGGAGTAAAGACGCCAGCCTTTGCGGCGCCCCTTTGAGCGCCATATCCATAACAAAACCATGAGCCTGTCGAAGCCGCCTGCCTAAAACCCGAACAATCTTTAGAGCTAGTCCGGGATGATCCGTAATGAGATCGGTAAAATCGTCCCTATCAATCGCATAGACCTGCGTATCAACCAGGGTAGCGGCCCCAGCCGGGTAAGGACCGCCGTCGAAGACTGGCACATCGCCGAAAAGGGCTCCATCGCCAAAGACTCCGAGTATCAACTCGCGACCGTCTTCTGCCAGCTTGTAGACTTTCACCCGCCCGCTTTTTACTACATAAAAAGTTGTCCCAGGTTGGCCTTCGTGAAAGATTGTTGTCCCTTTTTTGAACTGTCTTTCAACAACGCGATCAGCAACGGCATTTAGTTCATCACCATCAAAATCAGCAAAGATAAATGTCTTCTTGAGTTTCTCCGCTACGTTTTCGTTCATCGAAACAACCTCTAGTTGAATTGACGGCCTTGCGCTAAAGCATCTTAACTATGATACAATACGCCTAGTTTTGAAGTTTACTAGACTAATGACAATGTCGTAAATTTAAGAATGAATAAAAACAAGCTGATCGCGCTCGTCGCCTTAATAATTAGCTACCTCGTCGTTATATCACTTCTAACGACGGTTATACCCGATACCCATGAAATCTGGAATGCCTTTGTCATCCTCACCATTATTTCGGCCATAATTTTCCACCTGCCCGGGGCTGCGATCGGAACAGTTGTCTCTATCGCGGTGGGAGTCTGGTACGCGCCGATAACGACTGACACTTTCATCCAATACGGTCTTCTGGCTTTGGCTTCTGCGATTATCGGTTGGTATGCCAACCAGCAAGAGGTGCAAGAAGAACGTCTCGGTCGACTATTAATGATAGACCGCCTAACGGGACTTAGAAACTACAGCTATTTTATCGATCGCCTGGAGGAAGAGCGCAAACGGTCTGATCGTTTTGGCAGTCGCGTCTCGTTAATCATGATCGATCTTGACCACTTCAAGCCATTCAACGACAAATACGGACATGAACAAGGCAACGAGCTCCTGAAATATATGGCTGGAATCTTTAAAGCCCAAGTGCGGGGCGTTGATATCGTCTGTCGTTATGGCGGCGAAGAATTCGCTGTACTGCTACCTAATACCGGGCACGCCGCCTCTTATGAAATAGCAGAAAGAATTCGGGCGACTGTTGAGAAAAGTGAAATGGCCAGTGTGGAAAATGGTGATACTCGCACTGTCAGCATAGGCGTGGCAACATACCCCAATGACGCTGATGACGATTTGCAGCTGATTGACCGGGCTGATGAAGCGCTGCACAAGGCCAAAGAAGCCGGACGCAATAAAGTCGTCGTCTACGGCCAATCAGAGAACGAACCCGAAGCTTTGAGCTCTTAAAGGAAGGGGTTCTCAGGGGAATGTCATACGCCCTCGCTATCGATATTGGCGGAACAAAATTATCCTGGTCACTCATAGATCGATCCTACAAAATTATTTCACACGAACAAACAAAGACCCCCAAGAAAATCGACGCTCTCATAAAAGAACTTGACAAGATTATTCGCGCCGCCGTCAGCTCTGTCGACAACCTGGATGGTGTTGGTATCGGGGTCGCGGGGTTGGTTGATTTTGACCGTGGCACTGTGGTGGCCGCGCCCAATTTGCCCTTAGTGGGCGCCTCTCTTGCACCGCGAATCACCGATAGGTTTGATTTGAAATGTTCTGTTGATAACGACGCCAGTCTCGCGATCTTAGGCGAACTTTTTTGTGGCGCCGGTCGGGGATTGACCAATTTTTTCGGCTTAACAGTCGGGACGGGTATTGGCGGCGGGATTATCCTCAATAAAAAACTGTACCACGGTGAACAAGGCGGGGCCGCCGAATTCGGCCACATTGTCGTTGACGCCGGCGGCTTCAAATGCGCCTGCGGTCACCAGGGTTGCCTGGAAACAAGGGCTTCCGGCACTGCAATTGATCGGGCCGCGAAGAAGGTAGTGGAAGCTAAGCCGACCTCAGCTTTAGCAAGGCGTGGTCAAGATGCCCCCGGGGGAATCTCAGGACCTATAGTGTTTGAGGCAGCTCGCGAGGGCGATCAAGATGCCTTAGCTATACTGACTGATATTGGCCGTTGGCTCGGAATAGGAATAGGCAGCCTGATCAATGTGCTCGATCCGGAACTTGTCGTTATCGGAGGCGGTGCCGCCTCCGCTATTGAACTCGTCCACGATGTGGTTCGGGAAGAGATGGCCAAGACGGTCATTAACCCGAGAAGCAAACAAATACCTACCGCCATTTCTACGCTCTCGAACCGGGCCGGCCTCTTGGGCGCGGCCGCTCTAGTTTTTGAGTTCTAGTTTTCCTGGTGGCATCAAAGCTGCTCTGGAAAGCCCTGTCTGGCCAAAAACGATAATCTGGTTCTTCCCCGCATGCTTAGCTTGATACATAGCTTGATCGGCATTTCTGATTAGAGAGTTCACCGTTTGAGATGTCGAGGTTAACATGGCAATGCCAATTGAAATTGTCAGCCCCGGTCCTTCCCCTTCATTTTTTCCCGCGAAGTTTTCCACGGCCCTCCGGACCCTCTCTGAAACAGCCTTAGCGCCGGAAATATCTGTCTGAACCAAAACTAGAGCGAATTCTTCGCCGCCATAGCGGGCGGCAATATCTGATTCCCGAAGCGATGCTTTAATGATCATACTAACTGCCTTTAAAGCTTCGTCGCCCTCTTGATGACCATATTCATCATTATATTTCTTAAAACCGTCCAGATCGCAGAAGACAACAGCTAGCTTTGATTGTTCAGCCAAGGCTTTACAAATGTGAATGCTGAGCTGTTTTTCCAAATACCGGCGGTTAGATAATTCGGTCAATGTATCTGTGTGGGCCTGGAGATTCGCTTCGTCAAAAGAATTTTTTAAGCGCTTGGCTAAGGCTTGGTTTTTGTATTCGTTCCTCTCTAGTAAGTTCAACAGCTGATTAAAGCTATCCGCAAGGTCGCCAAGTTCGTCTCGGGTTCGGATGTCAATGCGCGTATCAAAAACACCCGTCTTCGCCAGGTTCATCGCGCATTCAAGCTCGGCAGTCGGCGAAATTACTAAATGAGCGATGGTCGTGTTAACGACAACAAGGATAGCCGTAAATCCAGACAAAAGAACTATGGTAACCATCACTATGACATCGGCCGCCACTGATCCAGCTACCACAAAATAAAGAATCGCCAAGGTGGCGATCATCAAGATAAGAATCGCTGCCGTAACCTTTTGACGAATACCCATGATCACCGCCTGCTTTCTGTTAGTAGTATTTCGACGTCTTTGAGGTCTCTCTTAATAGGACTTTTGGCCCATTCTTTCGACCCGGAAAGGAGTTTTTTTACCTTTACTTTTTTCAGTGACTCTTGTTGAATAAAAAAATAATGGTAACCATCAGCCGGCGTAGTCTGGCTTTCGCCGTCGCTTATTCTTCGCTGCTCGCGTTTGCCTTTGTTTTTCAGTCGCTTCCACCAGTCCTCGGCCATATATTTCAAGAGCTAAATCTCGATCACGCGCAAGGCGGCTTGTTGATGGGCATATTCGCGCTTCCAGGAATATTTATTGCTATCCCAGGCGGCTGGTTGGCAGACCGATATGGTTTTAGAAAAGTCGGTGTGATAGCAGTCTTTCTGATGATTTTGGGGACGGTGATCGTCGCAATCGGTGACGACTTTCTAATGTTGGCTATCGGTCGCTTTGTCTCCGGCATTGGAGCCATGACATTGGTGGTAATTGCCGCAAGTTTGCTGAGCACAACCTTCAGAGGGCCAAAACTCGGCATCGCTATGGGTTTTTACAATACCGCCATGCCGCTCGGCACAATTCTTGCTTTCAACATGTTGGGTGTGATCGCGACAAACTATGGCTGGCGCGCGACTATGATTATTCCGATCATAGTCAGCCTGGTCGCGCTCGCCTTAATATT
>JAUVQD010000127.1 GCA_030598355.1 Actinomycetes bacterium | reverse complement strand
TGAAACAGCTTATAGATGATCTTCTAGCCTTTTCTCGATCATGCCGCCTGCAAATTAGTCCGACGATTGTCAATATGGAGGATCTGGCTAACGAGATCTTTTACCATCTTGATCTACTTGAACCTGAAAGAGGCATCAAACTGAAGCTAAAGGCTTTGCCTGACGCGTATGGTGACATGGTTCTCTTAAGACAAGTTCTAACCAACTTGATTGCGAACGCGGTCAAATTTACGACCCCAAGAGCTCGCGCGATTATTGAGATTGGCGGATGGTCGAAAAACGGAAAAACATTTACTATGTTAAAGATAATGGTGTTGGCTTTGACCTGCGCCACGCCGATCAGCTTTTTGGTATATTCGAGCGCTTGGAGCACGAAAAAATATTTTCCGGCACCGGAATCGGGCTCGCGATTGTCAAGAGAGTGGTTGATCGCCACGTTGGACAAGTTTGGGCTGAAGCAGTAGTAAACCAAGGCGCAACTTTTTTCTTCTCACTGCCAAGCAAAGAAAGTGTATCTCAAACCAAAGCAGCCTGAGAATCTAGCCTCTGGCCGGACAATCGCTTATCATAAGCTAAGCTATGCTCGAGTGAAAAGACGAATCTGACTTTATTTTGGATGGATGATGCTATGCGTATCGCGATGTACTATAAAAACAATGATGTGCGCGTCGAGGAGATACCTATCCCGACTATCGGCTCCAAAGAACTACTGATCAAAGTTGTGGCCAGCGGTATCTGCGGAACAGATGTTTTGGAATGGTACCGACTCCACAAAGCCCCCCTTGTTCTCGGACACGAGATTGCCGGTACTATTTCAGCGGTCGGCGACGAAGTCACTACGTTTAAAAAAGGGGATCGCGTAGCCGCAGCTCATCATGTTCCCTGCAATACCTGTCATTATTGTCTAACGGGACACGAAACAGTCTGTGAAACACTTCGTACTACTAATTTTGAGCCTGGCGGTTTCGCCGAGTTTGTACGGCTCCCGGCAATAAATGTTGACCGGGGTGTCTTTCGATTGCCCGACGAAGTTTCCTTTGAAGAAGCCACATTTATTGAGCCGTTAGCTTGTGTAGTTCGCGGCCAACACCTCGCTCAATTGAAGCCGGCTCAAACAGTTTTGGTTATCGGCAGCGGTATGTCGGGTCTCCTCCATGTTCAACTGGCGCGCGCACTAGGGGCAGGCAAAATTATTGCTGTCGACATAGTAGACTACAAATTGGAAGCCGCCCGCCGACTAGGCGCTGAGTGGACTTTTGACGCGTCTGAAAACATTCCGGAAAAGTTGCGCGAAATTAACGATGGCCGTCTCGCTGATCTTATCATTGTTTGTGCCGGGGCGGCTTCAGCTGTGACACAGGCACTAGAATCTGTTGAACGAGGAGGGAAAGTTCTTTTTTTCGCCGCCACCAAAGACCAGGTGAAAATTGAACAACCACTAAACGATCTTTTTTGGCGCAGAGAGATTTCTCTACTTTCCTCTTATGCTGGAAGCCGGGCAGATCACCAAGTAGCTCTTGAGCTTATCCGCGCACGTCGTATTCGTGTAGCTGACATGATCACGCATCGGCTTAATCTTTCCGACGTACAGGAAGGTTTTCGGCTGGTGTCTGAATCAACAGAATCGATTAAGGTTATAATCAATCCTGGCTCGACATAAGCTTGCCAGACAATTAATGATTTTACAGGCCCTTCATAAGGAGGAAACATGGACTGGGGAATGAGAAATAGAATAAACCGGATAATTAAACCGGATACAGGACACACTGTAATGCTCGCTGTGGACCATGGCTACTTTCTGGGAGCCATGAACCGGATAGAAGACCCTGCGGCCACAATAAAACCGCTTATTCAATTCTGTGACGCTCTCATGCCGACCCGGGGGGTTTTAAGAACCTCCGTTGACCCGGCCACCGACACACCGATTGTGCTCCGGGTTTCTGGAGGCAATAGTATCGCTGGCCCAGACCTAGCCAATGAAGGCATAACGGTTGATTTTGAAGACGCTATCCGCCTTAACGTGGCAGCCGTCGCTTTATCTGTTTATATCGGGACTGAGTTCGAAAATCAGACTTTGTTGAACTTGACCGAACTTGTCAACCAAGGCCAAACTTTCGGAATACCCGTCCTGGCCGTTACCGCCGTTGGCAAAGAGTTGGAAAAACGAGACGCTCGTTATCTCAAGCTCTGCTGCCGCATCTCAGCCGAGCTGGGGGCCGCGATTGTCAAAACATATTACTGCGAGGATTTTGAAGAAGTAGTCAAGGGCTGTCCCGTCCCGGTTGTCATCGCAGGTGGACCAAAACTAGAGACCGAACTTGACGCTCTAAAGATGGCTTATGATGCTATCGATCGTGGAGCTGCGGGAGTCGATATGGGCCGCAATATCTGGCAATCCGACTTTCCGGTGCCAATGATAAGAGCGATCCGCGAGGTTGTTCACAAAGGCGCAAAACCTGAGGAAGCTCACGAACTATTCAAACAGCTCCGAAGTGAGTCTCAAAAAAATGCCGACCCAGCCTAGCGGCCAGGCGCTCCCTCGAAGCCCTTTTCCCGCATTCTGTTCATTCATGCTGACTCATCCATGGAGACAGCGGCAATTCGACCGCGATAGAATAATGGAGCAAGCCACCGTGAATTCAGGCCAAACCATCCTTGAAATTGGTTGCGGCCCCGGATTCTTCACTGAAGCCCTTGCTCAAAAAGTTGGAGCGGGTGGAAAAGTTATCGCCCAGGACGTTGCCCCAAAGATGATCGCGAAACTCAAGAAACGAAGCCGCCGATTTCCGATGTTTAAGAATATCGAGACGCTCCTAGCCGGCTCTTCAAATAACGGGCTTAAAGATGAAAGTGTGAACCTGGTCTTCGCCGTTCATGTTTTTGAGGAGATAATAAAAGAAGGCGAAATGGAAAGAACCGCCGTCGAGCTCTTTCGTGTCTTGGAAGAAGGAGGAAGCCTTTACTTTGGGGAGCACCGGGTACGAAGTCAGACCCTGAAGCAGATCATTGAAGAGCTTGAACAAGCCGGTTTTAAGCGATCCGAAGTCGACAAAAAGTTCTTCTTTGACGCTGCCCTCTTCAAGAAATAATCGCCTCACCAAAAAATCTTCTTAGATAGTTTTTCATCCTTTAGTGGAATATCTATTACCACTGGAGGTGATTTTTTGATTGCTCTGTCTACTTGCTGGCAATCAAGTGTGGCTCAAAGCGGCCGGGATATTGTGGAGAACCTGAAGGCTTTGGGCTTTAATGAGATCGAGCTGGAATATCAAATTACACCGACGATCTTCACTGAGTTAAGATCCGCGCTCAAATTGAGCGGCGTTAGACCGGTTTCTTTGCGCAATTTTTGCCCGACACCGGAAGTAGCTCCTGAGCCCGGAGCGGATGTGTGGTCGTTTTCTTCAGCCGACCCGGAAGAACGCAAGACTGCGATTACCTATACAAAGCGAGCTATCAAGCTAGCGAGCGAGCTCGGCGTGGAGGCATTGATAGTCCATTGCGGACAAGTACAGATGGATCCGCGGATAAATGAATTGCGCGAAGCATACAACGCCGGAGAAATTGAAGCGCCGGCTGGACAACGCCTTCTTGGAGAGATAAAGATCGAGAGAAGCACAAATATAGACAAGTGCCTGGAAAGAGTAGAGCAATGCCTTGAGCCATTGGCCGCAACGGCATCAGACGCGGGGGTTAAGATCTGTCTCGAGAACCAGTATTACGCGCATGAAATCCCAAGTTCCGACGATCTAGAAACTCTTCTATCTTTTCTGGACAATGACACTCTAGGATATTGGCATGATATTGGACACGCGTCAGTACAGGAAAATCTAGGCCTTGATAGCCAAACAGCTTTTTTGGGCCGTTATCGTGAAAAGATATTCGGCGTTCACCTTCACGATGTCCTGGGCTACAAAGATCACCTAGCCCCCGGTGACGGAGAAGTTGATTTTGCTTTTGTTAACGAGAATCTGCCAAACCATGTGTTGCAGGTTTTGGAGATCCAGCCAGCGGTCACAGCCGACCAGATTAGGTCGGGCCTTAACTATCTTGCACAGGCGGGGATTACTTGATGAGCGGAATATATTTAGTATCTTTTGGACAAATCCAACCAGGATTATTAAACGATTTAAGCGAGGAACTTGGCAACCGTCTGACCTATCCAGTCGTCTCCAACTATCGCCACACCATTCCGGAAGACGCCCTCAACCAAGAACGCAGACAATACATGGCCAGCACTTTCTTAAGCAAGTTGCGCCGGGTGACGGGCACAGATAGCTCGAAGCTCCTTGGCATAACCGAGGTTGACCTTTATAGCACAGGGCTTAATTTTGTCTTTGGCCAAGCTGATGTCGGCGGCAAAGCCTCGGTCATCTCTTTGGCTAGATTGCATCCCCAGAACGCAGACGACAAGAACGGCCTATTTCAAGAGAGAATCCTGAAAGAGGCCGTCCATGAACTAGGTCACACTTTTGGCTTAGAACACTGTCGTGATCATCATTGCGTGATGCATTTTTCCAATGGTATCGCTCAAACAGATATTAAGTCTGCTTCATTCTGCGCCCGGCACAAAGCCGAATTCGAGACTAACAAAAGGCCAGTGGAAACAGAACAAACTATGCAACAATCTCGCGACGCTTTAGGGTAGACCGCACGATAATTACCAGCCATGCTAAGAGCGCGAGCGGACTTAAGTATCCCGCAAGCAAAATTAAGCCGTTAATCGTATTTACGAAAGCGTGAGCCGCCTGAGTAGCCGCGGTTTTAAATCCCCACCTGTCAAACGGCTGACCGATAACGCCCCGCTCCGTTATCGTAACTTGCAGGGAAGAAAATTCAGTCTGGCCTTTTAGGTAGTTCAGGCGCCCAGTTATTTGCTCAATCTGAAGTTGAATGTCAGAAAGTTGTTGTTGAATAGTTATGCTCTCGGCAATATTCTGAGCCTTTTCCATTAAGCCAAGC
>JAUVQD010000198.1 GCA_030598355.1 Actinomycetes bacterium | reverse complement strand
TTCGCATCCTTGCTTTCTGAAATATACTCGTAGAACAAGGCATTTTGAAGCGCGGCCGCGTGCGCGATCAGTGAATGTGAATTTTCATAATCTTGCGGTGTTTGCACCAAAGCCAACTTGGGATTCTTATCCAATAGCGGCACAAGGTCCCTTAGAAAATCCAAGGATGGTCTTTGGTCCGCGTCGAACACCGCAATGTAGTCCGCCCTTATTTTCTTGAGAGCGTTGTTGATGTTACCGGCCTTATAATGTTTGCGGTCTTTTCTTTTGATCAGAGTCGCCCCGTAAGCATCGGCAAGATCAGCCACTTTTCTTTTGTTTTCTTTTTTAGTCGAATCGTCCAAAACATAGACTTTTTTGTTTTTGTATCTCATGGCACAGACAGACGCTAAAGTCTCTCTGATTACATCCGCCGGTTCATCGCAGACAGGCATAAGACACGCTACCGAAGAAGCAGATTCCTTAGCCAAATACTGATCGTAGCCGGATCGATAATTTCTAGCGTTATTGATCCAAAAAGCATAACCGATACCGTTGACGGCAAAGAAAATCTCGCACCCAAGAAGCCCAAGGGCCATTACTTTCTCTACTTGCGAATATTTGTAAAACGAGATAATCAGCACGTGATAGATTATGAAGATGGTCACTGATAAAATAGACAGAACCGCCAGAGCCATGAAATGTCTTTCGAAACTCTGTGCCACTTTAGCCCCCAAAGAACTCAACTGCTCACGGATTTTTTCGAACAGGATACTCGTCGGGAACTTTTCGACAATCGAAGAAACAAGAGTCCGAAGACGGGCTTTTGGTTCTGCCTTGACCAGCTGCGCCACCTTACCTCTGACTCTAGATCTTGATCTCGCTAAGAAGCTGTCTTGACGATAAGCTTCTCTTGCTCTCATCCTTTTTCGGAATTCCATCAGGTTTTTTGCGTATCTAAACATATCTCGAAATACCCTGACAGTAGATTTTTTATCGGGCCGTCTTTCAAATAAACCAGGAAGCTCCAGCACGTCGAGGCCTTTTTCGTGAGAAAGCGCCATGACCTCGGTGTCCCAGAACCAGCCTTTGTTCCGACAGTTCTCAATGACAGGCATAATCTTTTCCCGGTTGAAAAACTTATAGCCTGTTTCTGTGTCAACAAATGGCAACGCCAGGGCCAGATTGACAATCCTTCGGTAACCAACGCTTAAGATGGTTCTAAGAAGAGCGGAAGGATGCCAGCTAAGATGATAAGTTCTGGCAATGGTTGCGAGCGCGTACGGACCGCTTTCGATTGACGATACCAGCGATGGGATGTACCTCGGGTGGACTTCCAGGTCGATATCGAGAAAGCCGGCGATTCTACCTCTCGCCATCCGGAGACCGTCAACCACGGTACCTCCTCGACCGACATTTTGTGTGTGCTGCAGAAAGCGGCAGTTAGCCTCACTATCGCAGATTTCGCGAATCAGCTCGGCTGTTCTGTCCTGGCTGGCGTCTTCGACAAAGATCAATTCATAAGTGTAGCTGGTAGCATTCATAGTCGCTATAACTTCGGCGACACTCTGTTTTAGATGTGGCTCCTCGTTATAACAGGCTATGATGATAGAAACGTCGGGATTGCTCATCAAGCTACATTTGAGACATCGGGAAATCTGGCGGTTCCCGCTGCAACCCTCAAGATACTTCCAACAGTCTGGATGACCCGCTCCACTTCTGAATCAGTCAGTTTGGTTGAGAGCGGCAATGATATCGTCCTGTCGCTAATAAACTTAGACGCAGGGAATTGGTCGGATTTGAAATTAAATCTGTTCCGGTAATATGGATGAAGATGCAAGGATATGAAATGTATACCGGTACCGATGCCTCTTTTATGCAGTTCGTTTTGAAAATCTTGCCTATTGATGCCAGCGTCCTCTTCGTCTATCAACAGCGTATAAAGATGTCTGGCATGCCTGACATTCGGACCAGGCCGGGGTGGTAAAGTACACGGCATTTTCGCGAAAGCCTCGTCATATCGAGCCCATATGGCTTCGCGGCGCTTCAATCTGGTTTCAATTTTCTTTAGCTGATGCAAGCCAAGTGCGGCTTGCATATCCATCATATTGTATTTAAAACCGGGTAGAATTACCTGATAGTGCTTAAAACCCTCATCAGAATAGCGGTCCCAGGCTCCTTGATTTAGACCATGCAAAGCCAATATCTTTATTTTCTCAGTCCAGAAATCAATATTGGTTGTGATCATGCCACCTTCGCCGGTAACCAAATTCTTGGTTACATAGAAACTAAAAACAGCCAGGTGCTTGATTGATCCCACATGCTTGCCTTTATATCTGCTTTCAACAGCGTGGGCCGCGTCACTGAGCACCCAAAGATCATGTTTTTCGGCGATCTTGATAATAGCGTCTAAGTCGCATGGATGACCAGCAAAGTGAACCGGTATGATCGCCTTGGTCCTTGGGGTAATGGCCGCTTCTATTTGATCGGGGTCGATATTCATGTTTTTGCTGTCAACATCTACAAAGATAGGGATCGCGCCAACATGAACGATAACATTGGCGGTTGCCCCGAAAGTAAGCGGCGTGGTAATCACCTCGTCGCCGTGTCCGACCCCAGCGGCCAACAGGCCCAGGTGAAGACCAGCAGTGCAAGAATTAACAGCTAAGGCGTGCTTGGCACCGGTATACTCGCTAAAAGCTTTTTCAAATTTCTTCACCCGCGGGCCGGTTGACAGCCAACCAGACTTCAGACACTCAACAACCTCATCTATTTCCTCCTGATCAATATTTGGACTACCGAAGATAATATGATCTTTTTTTATAACAACCTCACATGTTGACAATAGACCTGATTGCGAATAATTGAGAAAACCATTCATATATTGAGGCGTACAGGATCGGTCTAGACGTCGTCGCGTAGATCAAGAAAAGGAAACACACGACTACTAAAAAGCCGGGGCTTGTAGCTTCATCAGCTTCCTGCTCAATTGAGAATACTTCACCGTATTTTGGTTTCTTATCCACGGAATTTGTAGACTTCATAACCCTGCCTTTGATCAAAAAACGTCCGGTTAAAAAGAGATGATTTCTTAATATATTTCTGCTCGGGACCTTTCGTCCTGACCAATAGATATTTGATATGTTTGTCGCGAAGTTTGGCTATCCACGATGCCGGTCCATCCGGATCAAGAAAATAAACGCGGTTTTGCAAGCCCGGACCCCAAAGCGGGTAAGTAAAATCCAGACCCGCACCATAAGCCACATTGGCCGGTTTCCCGGCCGTCTGCTTTATAACGTGGTCGTAAGCTTGGCTAACTATTTCAGGTCTTAAGCTCGCGCTCGTGTTTTTATCAGGTCTCCCGTTCATAAGCGCAACTATTTTTTGCGGCTGGTAATAACTTGTTGAAAAGCTGGCGACCGTTGAGTAGATCATCATTCCGACGAGCGAAAGATCAATTAGCCTGGCAACTTCAAGCCGGTGCTCGCCAGATCTTATTTTTGCGAACGCGATCGCGCCCAGCCCGGCGATAAACATGGTATACCTGGTCCACCAGTTCTCTGGGTGAAGTAAAAGCATC
>JAUVQD010000242.1 GCA_030598355.1 Actinomycetes bacterium | reverse complement strand
CAATTTTGTGACCAAGCTCACCTTTTGAGATTCTTTTAGCAGCGTCAAACAATTGCCGGAGTGGTTTTTTAAGTGTTGAGCTGATATATAAAGCCATGCCGATTGCGAACACTAGGACTATCCCTGAGACCAAGAAAGCCATATCAAGCGCTCTGTTAACATCGCTCAACGCTAATTCTTCAGTTGTTTTGACCAACGTTCTCTCGGTTTCTATCATGGAAAATATTTCAGCTTCTAAGTTTTCCTCGTCATTAATATCTTGACCCTTGACGCTAAAATCATTATTATTTTCAAACGATTCAATCAACCGCAGCCAGTTTCTGCGCACTTTATTATTCGCAGCCTCAACTTTTTTCAAACCCTGTTGCATGGATTTACGATGGTCTAATCTGTTCAGTGCAGCCAGTGCCTCAGAGAATTCTTTATCTGCTACGGTCCATCTGTCGATATGCTCTTTGTCTTTGCTGTCGGCAAATAGGCGCTCAACCCTTCTTCTTTCCTCGAGTGGGTCATGAAGGTGGGTCGCTCTTCTGGTCATAAGGGCTCTGTTGGCTATTTTCGCTTTAGAGGAAGTAATGGACCTTCGAATGCTATAGACACTACCAATGGCTAAGGCCGACGCTATTAGCGCAAGTAGAACGTAGGACAGCATCATTTTTGTCGTATAACTTGGCATCCTGATCTTTATCATTCGGGCCTCAATCTAAGAATAAAAAAAGCGAGATCATCGCGCATTTTGCCGTCAGAGAATTCATCGAGCTTGGTTATTATTACCCTTGCGATCGTTTCAGCTTTTTGATTCCTTAGGCTTCTAAATAGTTTCATCAAATTATCGTGTCCGAAAAAAGTACCGTCCTTGTGGCCCATTTTTCGGCAGTCTGGTAATCCGTCAGTATACACTAGCAGCGTGTCTCCAGGATAGAACGGAATCAAATTTGTGGAGTACGCAACATCATCGTGCCAAGCTCCAACCGGCATAAAAACTTCCTTTAAGCCAATGACCTCGTCTTCTTTCGTTGTGAAAAAAAGCGCTGGCGGATGGCCGGCTGAGCAATAAGATATTGTTCGAGCCAATGGGTCAATAATACCATAGAAAATAGTGACAAAGCGCTCGCTACTCATATACGAACAGAATGCTTTGTGTGTTTTTCTCATCACGGAACCAGGGTCAGGATCTTCCAAAGCGTAGCCGCGCAGGGTATATTTGACCATTGCCGTTTGAGCTGCCGCCTCTATTCCTTTTCCCGAAACGTCGGCAACCACAAAGGCTCGACGTCCACCTGAAACCGGAAACATGTCGTAGAAATCTCCCCCAAGCAGTGCTTCCTCCATGCTGACTCTATATCGATGGGCTATTTCCCAGCCTTCAAATTCGGTGTTGATGCGTGGAAAGTGGCTTCTTTGCAGGGTTTCTGCGATGTGATGTTCTCTCCTGTATTGCTTAAGATTCTCAAGCGCCAGGGTAGAGAGCTTAACAATGTGTGAAGCTTGTATTTCATCACCGACCCCAAAGCCTTCATTGCTTCGGCTGTAAAGATTTAAGACACCCCGAGTCGAATTACCGATAGTGAACGGAATCGACATTGCCGACCGAATTCCCTCATGGCTGGCTAGCTCGCTGAGTCCAGCGTGAAGTTCTTTGTCTATGTCTGAGCTGACAAAAGGTTTTGATTCGGCCACGGCTTTGCCCGCCAATCCTTCGCCAAGTTTTGGTTGCACGCTGCTTAAGTAGTTGTGACTTAAGCCCCGAAGGGCTTTTGTTTCAAGGCGGCCTTTGTTGTCATTGTAAAGCATGAGCGAGGACGCGTGTACATCAAGCAAACCGGCACTTGTTGACAAAACTTGCTCATAAATTGACTGGCTGCTAAATAACGGTCTATCGGTTTTGCCGTTGGGCCGAGTTCTTGACTTATGTATGCGAAGTGCTGCGTCTGGAAGTTGACCGAAATAAAAATCGTCCTTAATAATGTAATCCGCGGCGCCTTCTCTAAAACACGACACGGCCAACTTTTCAGAACCTTGTCCGGTCGTAATGACAATCGGGATATCTGGCTGGAGCGCGCGTATCTGCTTCATAACGTCAAGCCCATTCATGTCGTGCAGAAAGTGGTCAATAAAAATAATGTCAAACTCAAATTTTCTTAAAGTCTCCAGAGCCTCGAGACCTGAAGTGGCCAGGGAAAGCTGGAAATTGTGAGCGTGCTCATCAAACGAGCTTTTGGAAAGAAAACGATGATCTTTATTGTCCTCAACTAATAATATATTCATCCGCCATTTACCCGATAGTTGACTCGGTGGCAGCCTTTTCATCCCCTGTCCTGACAGCTCTGCATTATAGCAGCAGTGGGGTTGAATAACAATAAAGGCGTTTGGCGGCCCTAGCAAGAAGTCGACGCATAGATTAAAATAGTTAGAGATGAAGAAGTCATCGAAAAAACAAACAATCGTCCAAAAACTGAATAAGCTACGAGCGACAATTAACCGCCATAACCACAGGTACTATGTGCAAGATTCTCCAGATATTTCCGATGGCGACTACGATGACTTAATCAACGAGCTGGTAGAGTTGGAAGATGAATATCCCGACTTGGTCACGCCCGATTCACCCACGCAGAGGGTTGGGGCAGCGCCGGACGCCACTTTTACACCCGTCAACCACCGAAAGAAGATGTTTAGCCTGGCGAATGCTTTTTCCGCCGAAGAGCTTAGAGCTTTCTTTGATCGTGTCGAAAAAGACTTGGGAACAAAAGACACTGAATATGTTTGCGAGCTGAAGATGGATGGTGTCGCGATCTCT
>JAUVQD010000005.1 GCA_030598355.1 Actinomycetes bacterium | reverse complement strand
GCAAAGCCGGCACAACGTATTATTTTAGATCCCGGGCAAGAGACGCCGCCGGCAACCTTGGCAAATTCTCGCGCGCGGCTAGATCAATTGTTCCTTATGACAACGGCAGCCTGATAGCTAAGAGGATTGGCTTTGGCAAGAATAGGCGGAACACTCGTTCAGGACTTTATAAGGGCACTGTTAGATATTCAACAAGAGCGGGCGATGCCTTGACTTTAAAATTCTCCGGTCGGCGAGTCTATCTAATCATGACAAAAGCCAAGAAACGATCAAAAGTCAGAATATATATTAACAACAGATACATTAAGACCATCAACACACGCTCCAGCCGGACTCGCTTTAGACAAGTGGTCTTCTATAAATCATGGAGAGTTAAGAAAACCAGAACGCTAAAGATCATTAATGTCGGCAACGGACAATCTGCGGATTACGACGGCTTGGGCGTTATGAAGTAACTTTCATAACTCAAGTTAATATGCTAAACTAGCCGGCACACGCATTAAGAAGGGGGTAAAATATGTTTGGTCTCGGAATACCCGAACTTGTAGTTATTCTAGTAATCGCTCTGCTCATTTTTGGACCAAAACGTCTACCGGAAGTAGGTCAAAATCTCGGTAAGGCGATTCGCGAATTCAAAAAAGGCGCTGATTCGATCAAAAACGATATCGAGAATTCAACTGGTCTTGATGAAAAAAGTCGCAACGAACTAAAAGATTCTTTAACAATGGCTGACGTTAGGGAAGAAATAAACGAAGTCGGCAAAGATCTAAAAGGCGCCGTTTCACTTGAAGACGCGAAATCAAAAGCCGGCAAAGATGAAAGCAAGGAAGAGAGCAAGGCTAAAGACAAGGAAGAAGTTAAATCTTAAAGCCTATAATTTCAATTGTCGGAAAATCGGATTACGGCAAGACGACACTTATTGAAAAACTTGTTCCAGAATTAAAACAACGCGGATACATCGTCGGCACCATCAAGCACGATGCTCATAAGTTTGACATCGACCATCCAGGTAAGGACAGCTGGCGCCACAAACAAGCCGGCGCGGCTACAACTGCGATCTCTTCTCCAGAGAAGGTGGCAGTCGTTCGAAGCGTCTCTCGCGAGCTAACCCTCGATCAAATAGCGGCGGCATATATGGAAGATGTTGACCTGGTTTTAACGGAGGGATTCAAGAGAGAACCTAAGCCTAAGGTTGAGGTTCTGGCCAATAAGGATAATGAATTAATTAGCCCTAGGGAAGATTTGTTTCTAGTTGCCGCCGACCACGAACCCCCGGTTGATGTACCGATTGTAAAGCGAGACGATGTAACAGCCATAGCCGACATCATAGAGGAAAAATTCCTACAGCAGCCCGAAAAAGCGCCCGGTATTCAACTGCGCGCGGACGGCAAAGAAATCCCTTTGAATCCGATAATGAAAGCCATGGTTATGAATACAATCTCCGGCTTAATCTCAAGCCTAAGAGGCGTCGACAATCCTGACGACGTTGAAATCAAACTCTTTAATCAAAAAAACAACGAAGAATAAAAGATACCTATTTCGCTTTCTGGAGACAATTAAGGGGGCATGTTCTTAAGTGACATCTCGCACCAAACGCTACTATTTGCGGACCGAACGCCAAAGCGCCAGAGCCGGGTCGTCTTTAACATATTCTTTTGACGGCACCCGAGTTTCTCTCATAGGCTCAAAAGGGCCAAAAAGAGGGCAGGCTCAAATTTTGTTGATGGAGTTAATTATGGTACAGTTAATTTTTGTGCTCGGACATATCGCACCAGGCGTTTGTTATGGTCATCGCCGTCTTTGAAGCCAATAAGCTCAATTCGACGGCATAGATTGAAAGTAGTAGTAATAGGAACTCGTGGGCGACCTCGAATCGGGATTGACGCTCTCGCGCAATCAAAGTAATTGTAATTTTGTAAGTGACCCCGGCGGTCAAACCAGACAGGATCGCTCCGGTCGTTTAACCTATCTTCTTTTTTTTCTCATCATTGTTTTGACCCCGGTTTGGTCATCTCAAGCGGGAGCTACTGGCGCAAAAGAGCCAACACAATTAATTGTAAAACTTAAGGCCGATAGTCCTGAGGCGCGATCCCGGATTCTTATTAATTCCGATGCTAAAATCGTTAGGTCGCTTGATTCTGATAGCCGCTATAAACTTATTAAAGCTAAATCACCGGAAGAACTTAGAGTTATTAAAAAGAAACTCCAAAGTGAAAGCGAAATAGATTTTGTCGAGCCCAACGTGGAGGCTCACGCTTTATATAATCCCAACGATCCCTATTACAGGGGCGGAAAGCAATGGAATTTCGAGCAAGTGAATGCCGGAAAAGCCTGGGATATAGCGACAAAACCGGGCCGCGGCGTGATTGTTGCTCTCCTCGACACGGGGGTAGCTTATGAGAACTACGGAATCTTCCATCAAATACCCGATTTAAGCGAGACCGAATTTGTCCCCGGATATGACTTTGTCAATTTTGATAGCCACGCAAATGACGACAATGGTCATGGTTCTCATGTCGCGGGCATAGTCGCTCAATCAACGAATAACGCGTATGGGGCGGCTGGGCTGGCGTTCAAAGCAAAGGTGATGCCGGTGAAGGTTTTAGATGAATATGGAATCGGCAATGCCTTTAGTATCGCCGCCGGGATTAGGTGGGCGGCTGATCATGGTGCCAAAGTGATTAACCTGTCTTTGGCCACAAGCGGCCGGTCGCAAACGGTTGAAGATGCTATCAGCTACGCTAAGAATCGGAAGAAAGTGACGATTGTCGCAGCTTCCGGTAACGATGGAGTCGACCGTATTAGTTATCCGGCTGCTTACTCTTCTGTTATCAGCGTAGGAGCTACAAACAAGAAGAAGGTTCGTGCCAGCTATTCGCAGTACGGAAAGGGTCTGGATCTGGTAGCGCCGGGCGGTGATCGAACGGCCGGCATTCTGCAGCAGACGATCTCTATGGATCCAGTCGATACAGCTCGACACAGTTTCTACTACATGTGGGGAACGTCCGTGGCGGCGCCTCATGTAGCGGCCGCGGCCGCGATCTTGATATCCAAAGGAGTGACCGAGCCGAGCGATATAGTCCAGGTTTTGACAAAAACTGCTCGAGACCTTGGGGCCTCGGGATATGACACCAAGTATGGTTATGGACTGCTCGATATTCAGGCGGCGCTAAAGTATCGACCCATGTCTACAACCTGGTATTTTGCGGAAGGCCGGACAGCCAATGAGTTTGACACGAAGATATTGATTGGAAACTCCTCCAATAGAATGGCACAGATTAGAGCAACCTTTATAAAGTCGGGCGGGGAGAAGATCGTGAAGCGCTACAATGTGCGCGCCGGACACCGCTACACTATCAATGCCAACTCGATTACGGCCCTAAAATCTTCGGGATTCTCAACAAAAATAGAATCCATAAACGGTGTTGGAATCGTAGCGGAGCGATTGACACGCTTTAGATATCACGGAAAAACCGGCGGACACTCAACTATCGGGGCGTCTTCTGTTTCCCGTTTTTGGTACTTCGCCGAAGGCAACAACCGGGGCGACTTTGAGACTATTCTAACCGTTTATAATCCGTCCACGCGCGCCGCGGAGTTTAGCGCGACGTTCACCGGCCCGAAAGGCGCAAGCATTATCCGCACGTATCAAATTAACGCTGAGAGCCGAAAAAAGATTGTCACAAAAAATATTTCTTTCCTTAGAGGACGGAAGTTTGCCACAAAAATAAAATCTCAAAATGGCGTCGGTTTGGTGACCGAGAGATCGATGTATTTTAGGTTCAAAGGCATAGAGGGCGGTCATAGCACGATTGGTACTTCCCCCTCAAAACGTTGGCTTTTTGCGGAGGCGCAGACAGCTGGTAAAGTTTCCACAAAGTTATTAATCTCAAATCCATCGGGAAACAAAGTCTCCTTGAGAGCCGAGTTCTACCCCGGAGGCGGGCAACGAATAATCAAAAGGTATCGCATTGGTCCGCGCCGGCGAAGGGAAATCGGGGTCGACGGCATAGCCGCGCTTCAAGCGAGCAAGATGTCGATAAAGCTGCAATCAAATCGTGCCGTCGTCGCTGAAAGGGTCATGTACTTCAGAAATGGAAAAAAAGAAGGCGGGCACGCAAGCGTTGGCGCCAAGCGACCGCTGCCCACCTGGTACTTGGCTGAAGGAGAGACCGGACCCCGCTCCAATGCCGTTATCTCGATATTTAATCCGGGATTGAACAAAGCAAAGATTGTCATCCGTTTTCTTAAGCCAACGGGCTCAGCAATTATCAAAAAGCTCAATATCTCCGGGAGAAGCCGGGCGGTTATTCGTGTTGATGCGATCGCTGGCTTAAAAGATACAGAGTTTGCCGCCGTTGTCACAAGTGTTAATGGTACCTCCATCGTCGTTGACCACTCCGGATCGTTTGTCCGGGGGCGCGCGGGTGGAGGCAATGCCTCGATTGGTTACAGCCGCTGACGAAAGAATCTAAAAGATTTAACTTCCAGCCCTCTTCCTCTTAACGCCTGCTAAAGTTTTTATTAATTAATGCCTAAAGTCAACTAGAGGTATAGGACGCTCCACGGCCTGCCGATAAGAAACAAGAGGGAAAGTGAGCAGTAAAGTTGGAGCTGATCAAAACGCAGTGATCGGCATTTTAGGATGGTTGTTTCATGCGACCGATTAGTCTATAGTAAACGGTAGACATCAATAAAAGGTTCAGCCTCTTCATTAAAGCTTTAGTTGTCGCAAAACCTGTAGAAAAAATACTTTTAAGAGGTTATTAAGGTGCTCTATAAACGTCTACTAACATGCACGCTTCTTAGCGGATTAATTCTGTTTAGTTTTCCTGTTTTCTCCTGGGCCGAATCCCGTCCCATTGTGATTGATCCGGGCCATGGAGGAAGCGATTCCGGCGCGGTTGGTCCGACAAGGTACGCTGAAAAGACAGCTAATCTCGACATCGGTTTGAGAATCGAGAAACTCCTCCGTCAGCGAGGCATCCCGGTAGTCTTAACTCGTTCGACAGATATTTCTCCGAATACCCCGCCGCGTGATTTAACGGCGAACGGGACAATCAATGTTTCCGACGATCTTCAAGCGAGAGTTGATATCGCAAATAGGGTACGCGCTCGCGCTTTCGTTTCTATCCACAATAATGCCGGCCCTTCATCGGCCCGCGGTTCTGAAACTTACTACTGGAGCTCGACTTCTAACGCTGAGAGCCGAAGGTTGGCCACTTTAATACAGAAAGAGTTGGCAGCCGAGATTGGCCTAGCCAATCGGGGTGTGAAAGGGGCAGGGTTCTATGTCCTCCGGCGGACCAATATGCCGGCAGCACTTGTTGAAGGCGCTTTTATTAGTAATCCGACCGAAGAAGCTCTATTGAAGACCTCCTCTTTTCGACAGAAAATCGCCAGGGCTGTCTTCAATGGAATATTAAAATATCTGGGTAGGACTAAGCCGGAGCCGAACTTGAAAAAGCTGCGGATAAAACCTAATGGCCGGGTTTCGTTGAGCTTGAATAAATATTTTTTTGACAAGGGAGTAAGCGCGAGGGTTATCTCAAACAACCGGGTTGTCGCAGAGCGCACGATGAACTTTAAAACCCCAAAAATTAGTGGCGGGACATCAAGTTTTGGGGCTAAAAAGGCCGGCAAGGTTTGGCATTTTGCGGAAGGATTCACTGGTGATGGATTTGATACGTGGTTGGTTCTTACCAATATGCGTTCAAAAAGCACTGTTGCCAATCTCAAGTTTATGACAAGCTCCGGTGTCGCCAAGCGCAAAAGAATTAGACTTCGGGCAAAAAGTAGAACTAGTGTATACGTCAATAACATTATGCTTGGAAAGTCATTTTCTTTGAGAGTGTCAACTCGCCTGCCAATAGTGGCTGAACGATCGGTTTACTTTACTAGCGGGGATCGATCCGGTGGCTACTCAACAGTCGGTGCCCGAAACGCTAATCAAAAATGGTATTTTGTCGGGGGCTATCAAGCTGACACTCATGACACTTGGTTGCTCCTGTCTAATCCGGGCAGATTTACGACGGAGGCCAGAATTTCCTATTCGTTGCCAAACGGGCAACCGGGCGCGAGTCAGGTGGTCAAAATGAGACCATTTAGTCGGCAATCTATATATGTTAATGGACAGATATCAGGAGAGCCTTCAATCGTTGTGGCCGCGAACAGGAAAATTGTTGCCGAGCGGACAGTCTATTTCAAGTTGGGCAACAAAACAGGCGCTAACAATACATTCGGCGCCAGGCAGCCCCGTAAAAGATGGTTTTTTGCTGAAGGCAATACAAATAAGGGTTACAATGAACACTTAGTATTAAGAAACTTCGGCGCCGAGAAAGCGACTGTTAAGATAGATTATCTTTTAGCCCGGGGGAGCAGAAAAATCCGGTGGCGTGTGGTCGAAGGTAACTCGTTGCTGGCGCTTAACGTAAACGCCTCATCGGAGGCCGGCATGCGGAAGATGGTGGCAACGCGGTTGAAGTCAAGTCAACCAATTGTCGCGGAAAGATCAGTCTATTTCGACTTAGCTGATGGTCGCGGAGGAAATGGCTCTGTTGGTTCGCCTTCAAAGTCAAAGCGATGGTTGTTCGCCGAAGGTTTTACAGGAGAAGGTTTTGATACAAAATTGGTGATCACCAACCCAAATAGTCGTACGGCAGACGTAAAGGTGTATTTTTACAAATGACGGCCCCAAGCGGGTTTGGCTTTTTACTTCGACTAATTCAGCGATCTTGGCGGTTGCCGCTGTTCCTCACTTTCCTTTTTATTATGGCTTGCTTTCCGGAAAATCAATTAAGCGCACAGGAGTCATACACTTTTCAAGGTCGTGGAACCGCCCATGGTGTCGGTCTTGATATGTCTGGAGTCAAGGCCTTAGCGGACGATGGCGTTGGCTACGAGCGTATCTTAAAGATATATTATTCAGGCGTTACGATCGATGGCGGGCAAGAGGGCCAGACTATGCGAATCGGCATCTTAAATGGCGGAGAACTACAGTTTACCGCCGATCGCTCTTATAAGGTTTATCCAAATAATACCGGCGGAGGCGTATCTGTCGCGCGCGATGTGATTACCCATGTCACTTATGAAAGTGGTCGTTATGTGACGCGGATAGACGGGGCTGGTGTTTGGCGGTCCACTGGTTTTACCAGGCTAAATCCGACCTCTGGCGGCCACATTAAGATACTCAACAACAATCGGAAATATCGCGGACATATGGAAGCGCGACGATCGACGACCGGGAAATTATGGGCCATTAATGTCATAAATATCGAAGATTATATAAAGGGGCTCGCGGAGGAACCGAATTCTTGGCCCAGGGAAGGCCAGCGGACCCTGGCGGTCGCGGCCCGGACATATGGCTTAAATAAAAAACTTTATAGTACGCGTTGGGATCCAGAAAACTTTGATGTTGACGCAACCATGGGGAGCCAGTATTATCTCGGATTTGACGCTGAAAGGTCCAACCTGGTTCAGGCCGTCAATGACACCAGAGGCAAAGTCATTAATTACGGCGGCAAGGCAATAGTCGCCGCTTACCATGGTAATAGCGGTGGTCATACCGAGAGCCTGCATAATGTTTGGGGCGGAAGCGCCTCCAGCTATCCATATTTAAAAGGAGTGCCCTCGCCCTGGGGGAAAGTTTATCACTGGGGACCAAAAACTTTCACCCGAAAACAACTCGAAGACATTTTCAATAGCCGTCCGGAAAGCCGCATCGGAACGTTATATGGTATTGACCTAAGCGATCGAACCGCGAGTGGTAGGGTTAGGAAGGCTCGCCTCATAGGCAGTGCCGGCACAAAGGAAGTATGGGGTTTTAGTCAATTCGCGGCCTGGTTGGGTTTTAGGAGCTCACTGATTGACGCCGGGGCAGATAGTTGGGATCAATTTGTTTTGCTTCAGAATACAAACCGGTCGGCGGCGAAAGTGCGCTTAACGTTTTTTTCTGAGAGTGGTCGAAAAAAAGTAGTGAAGCGGAGAGTCCCTCCTAATTCTCGAAAGACTGTTTCCGTTGACAAGCTGATCTGGCCGGGCCCAAACGCGCTCAAGATCAGCGCAGACAACCCTGTTGTCGCCGAGCGCTCAGTTTACTTTAAACATAGCAATAGCGGCGGAGGCCACAGTACCGTCGGGGCCCGCAGACCATCCCGGCGATGGTATTTCGCCGGAGGGCAGACCGGGAGAAATATTGATACTTGGTTGGTAATCGCGAATCCGCGGACAGCGCCGGTCACAGTAACTGCGGTCTTTATGCCTGGAAAAGGAAAGCGCGTAATTAAGAGGGTCAGGGTTGGCGGCAGCTCGCGAAAATCAATTCGCGTAAAAAGTATTACCGGCCTTCACTCGAAGGCTACGCCTGTGGTTGTGAAGTCACCGAAACCGATTATGGTCGAACGCTCCTCATATTTTAAGTTTAAGAAACGAGTCGGGGGCTTTGCCTCAATCGGATCGAATAGGCTCTCCCGAAACTGGTACTTTGCGGAAGGATTTACCGGCAAGGGTTTTGAGGTCAGACTTTTCTTATTTAATCCCAAGAACACCTCAACAAAAGCCAGAGTAACGATAGCAAAGAAAAACGGACAGCAAGTGTCACGCACTTACAAGATAGGATCGAGAAGGCGGCGAGAGATCATCTTAAACCAGATGGTGTCCGGGACAGATTTTGGCATTAAGGTTCATGCTAGAACCAAGATAGTTGCCGCGCGCACAGTTTATTTTAATTCCAGTGGACGCTCCGGGGCTCACAGCACCATGGGGTCGCCGAGGGTTTACAAGAAATGGTACTTTGCTGAAGGCCATATTGACGACCGCTTCGACGAGCTCATAGCGATTTATAACCCCACTGACTATCGGGCCGCTATCACTTTAACTTACCGTTCCGAAAACGGCGCGGCCGCCGTCACTCGCACTTATTCAGTAAATTCAAAGAGCAGAAAAACTGTGACCATGGGGGGAGCCAACGGATTCGGCGCAGGTAAATCATTTAGTGTCGAACTCCAGTCGACCAGGCGAGTGGTCGCGGAGCGGGTCATGTATTTTGATTATGGCGGTAACAATGGTTTGGAGACTTGGACAGGTGGGCATGTGACCATAGGGGCCGTGAAACCATCTAAGCTCTGGTATTTTGCTGAAGGCTTCAATAAATAGATCGGTCTTTTATTGATAGATTTTTCTCAAAATCGGGGATAACAGACTCACACGAATTCTAATCGCGCTCTCGAATGAGGCACCTGATTGGACGATATACGGAAAACGAAAAAAGATAGAAAAATCGGAAGATGGATTATTGTTTTCTTCTTCCTATCCACGCTGGGGACGGGTGCTGCCTTTGCTTCCTGGCTTAGCACATCTCCCAATGGTACCGTGAGTGCCGATATTATAACGCGCATACGGCAGGATTTATTAAGTCAGGAAAAGGGTGCCGACGCTCCCATGAATATTCTCCTAATTGGAAGTGATTCCCGTCGAGGCGAAAACGCGCGTAGCGACACACTTATCTTCATGAGGCTCGACTTCAAGAGAAAGCGCGTCTATTTTGTTTCAATCCCACGAGATATGCGTGTATATGTTCCGGGGCGAGGCAAGGACAAGATAAACGCGGCCTTTGCTTATGGTCAAGCGGAGCTGGCTATTCAAGCCGTAGAGGGATTTCTCGGAGTCGACCTAAACCATTATATGGAGGTAGATTTCGAGGGATTCAAGAAATTGGTCGATGCGCTTGGCGGTATCGATATCACCGTAGATCAGACAATAAATGACCAAAGTCGCCAGTTTAGAATGTACATTCCCAAAGGAAAGCAGCACATGAGTGGCGAGGTGGCCCTTAATTACGTCCGCTACAGGCATGGTGATTCTGATTTTGGGCGTGCCGATCGCCAACAGAATTTTCTACGAGCTTTGATCGCCAACACACTAAGGCTCAAGTCGATCTTTAAGTTACCAAAACTCATCGGAATCATTGACAAAAATGTCGGGACAGACATGAGCCGGCGAAAAATGTTAAGCGTGGCTAATTTTGTTGGTCGAGCGCCTAAGCAGAAAATCGAGACGATAACTCTTCCCGGCGCATCCAAGTCTATCAACGGGATAAGTTATGTTGAGCCTGATAGGCAAAGTATTGACCGGATATTAAAACGAATAAAAGATGGCGCCTCGATCAAGAAAATGAAGTTGTCGGGAGAATCTGATAAGATGTCGTTGGAAAATGGATTGCTCTCCATATCCTTGCTAAATGGCTCGGGAAAAGCTGGTTTGGCTACGTTCGCCAGGAGAAGGCTTCAAAAATGGGGCCTAAAAGTTGGAGGAGTTAGTAACGCTGCTTCATTTAATTATCGGCGGACAGAGATAAGATACGGCGCCGGTTTTCAAGTGGAAGCTTATAAAGTAAGGCGTCTTTTATTTAAAGAGGCGATAGTCAGGCCGTCAGAGAAAAGAATGACGAGTCACATTGAGATTATTCTCGGACACGATTATTATCTAGATAATAAGCAAACCACTAAAGAAGTAGCGCCGGGTTTGTAGGCAGGAAAACCTTTAGAAAGAGAGCTAAAAAGAGCTTGAAGGGACTAATACTAAGCGGCGGCACAGGCAGCCGTCTGCGACCCATAACGCATACGAGCGCTAAGCAACTAGTGCCTGTGGCAAATAAACCGGTACTGTTTTATGCTATCGAAGCCATGCGGGAAGCAGGCATTAAAGAGATCGGCATTGTTGTTGGAGAAACCAAAGATGAAATAATTGCGGCCGTTGGAGATGGCAACAATTGGGGTCTTAAGATCACCTATATTGAGCAGGAAGCGCCTCTGGGGCTTGCGCACGCGGTGAAGGTCTCCAAATCATTCTTAAAAGAAGATAGTTTTGTCATGTTTCTCGGCGATAACTTGATCAAGAACGGCATAGTTTCCTTGGTTGACGAATTTTCTCGCAGCAAACCTAATGCGCAAATATTGTTGGCAAAAGTCAAAGACCCTTCGATGTTTGGCGTGGCCGAACTCGATGGAAAAAAAGTGATCAGGCTGGTTGAGAAACCTAAAAATCCTCCCAGCGATTTGGCTCTGGTTGGCGTCTATATGTTTGACAAGAGCATCTGGCCCGCGGTTGATAGCATCAAGCCCTCGTGGCGCAACGAGCTTGAGATTACAGACGCTATTCAGTATTTGATTGAAAATGGCTCCACTGTGCATCCTCACATCATCGAAGGTTGGTGGAAAGATACCGGCAAGCTTGAAGATATGCTTGAGGCCAATCGAATTATTCTTGAGATTATGGAGTCAAGAATTGATGGGGAAGTTGATGAGGCCTCACAAATTGACGGGCGTGTTGTTATCGAAAAAGGCGCGGTCGTACGGAACAGTCACATTAGAGGGCCGGTTATTATCGGGAAAGACAGTGAAATCATAGATTCTTTTATCGGGCCTTTTACTTCGATATACTTTGAAGTGTCCGTCAGGCATAGCGAGGTAGAACATAGTATCATTTTAGAGAAAAGCAGAATTGTCGGTATTTGCCGGCTTGAAGATAGTCTAATAGGTAAGAACGTCCAAGTGGAAAAATCGCCGAAAAAGCCGCAGGCTTATCGACTTATGCTGGGTGACAATAGTCAGGTAGGTGTCTTTAAATGATTGAAGGTGTCAAAACAAAAGATCTAAAAGTAATCCCCGACGAGAGAGGTTTTCTGATGGAAATGCTTCGAAGCGATGATGAGATATTCGAGCGCTTCGGGCAAGTCTACATTACCTGTTGCAATCCTAACGTTGTCAAAGGCTGGCACTACCATAAAAAGCAAACAGATTTTTTTGTCTGCGTGCGCGGAATGGCAAAAGTTGTACTCCACGATAGCCGCGAAGAGTCGCCTACGGCGGGAGAGACGAACGAGTTTTTTATTGGGGACAGGCACCCCATGTTGTTGAAAATTCCACCGCTTGTTATGCATGGGTTCAAAGCTATCGGCAACGAGCCCGCCTTTATCATCAATTGTCCGACCGAGCTTTTTAACTATAGCGAACCTGATGAATATCGACTGCCCTGGGATACGGAAGAAATTCCTTATAACTGGGATATTGAGATGGGCTAGTCGGAGGTTATTTTTAAGTAGTGAAGCAGCTAATGGTAACCGGTGGATCTGGGTTTATCGGCAGCAATTTTATCCGATATGTGCTTAATAAGCATCCCGACTATGAGGTCGTCAATTATGATGTCATGACGTATGCTGGCAACCCCGATAATCTGAAAGACATCGAAGAGTCAAAGAATTACAGGTTTGTCCACGCCGACATCGACGATTTCGATAAAGCCATCGAGGTCATGAAGGATTCGCAGGCAGTTGTTAATTTCGCGGCTGAATCTCACGTAGACCGCTCGATTACCGGAGCTCGTCAATTCATGTTAACAAACGTCGTTGGTACAAATACTTTACTTGAGGCTGCCCGATCTGCGAACCTGGAGCGGTTTCTTCACATATCGACAGATGAAGTCTACGGTAGCATCGGCGAAGGGTCTTTTTTCGAAAGCGATAATCTGGTTCCAAGCAGCCCATATTCGGCCAGCAAAGCCGCGGCTGACCTAGCGTGCCATGCGTATAAAACCACGTATGACCTGCCAATCATCATCACGAGGAGCTCAAACAATTTTGGTCCCTTTCAATATCCTGAAAAACTGATTCCACTCCTCATAACCAACCTTTTGGACAACAAGAGTTTGCCGATCTATGGTGACGGAAAAAATGTCAGAGATTGGATTTTTGTTGAAGACAACTGTGCTGCTATCGATCGTGTATTGCACGAGGGCCAGGTTGGGGAGGTATATAATATCGGCGGCGGGATGGAAGTTGAGAATATCGAGATAGCGAATATGATATTAGAAATCATGGACCGGCCGAAGTCATCTATCACGCATGTTAAAGACAGATTAGGTCATGACCGTCGATATTCTATAAACTCTGACAAACTTCACGGTCTCGGCTTTAAGCCGCAATTTGATTTTAGCTCAGCCTTAGAAAAAACAATTAATTGGTATACCGAGAATGAACCTTGGTGGCGTCGGTTGAAACTGAAACAGGAGGATTATGCCAATGGAGCGTAAATGGCAAATCATCATAGGCGTGACAGCTATCGTCATAATTTTTGGTGTGGTGGCCGGAGTGTTTTTGTCGGGTTCGCCCGAAGAACCCGAACCCAAACCTCAAAAAAAAGTACAAAAAAAGAAACCTAAGCCGCCGGAGCCACAACTTTCTCTATGCGGCGATGATCCTGAGGGAAATGCGACAAGACCACTCGCTATCATGGTTGAGAATCTCTCGAGCATCAGGCCACAAGCCGGTCTCAATAGCGCGTGTGTCGTTGTTGAGGGCTTAGTGGAGGGCGGTATCACTAGATTGATGTTGGTTTTTGGCGCAAAAGATGCTGAAAATGTCGGACCGATACGCAGCGCGCGGAGCCATTTTGTGGCCATGGCGCGAGGCTGGGACGCCATCTATGGTCACGTTGGTGGTTCGATCTACGCTGTGCGCGATATTCAAGAGTGGGGCGTAAAAGATTGGGACCAGATGGGCCACGGCGCATCATATGAGCGGGTTCGTTGGACAAGCGCGCCTCACAATGTTTTCACCTCGACTGCCAGGATCAGGGATGGCGCTACGCAGTACAAAGAGGGTGGCGACATGGCGGCCATAGGGTTTAAGTTTGAGAAAAGCCCGCCCAAAGAAGAGCGGCCGGAAGAGTCAAAGAAGGTAACGATTGACTTCTCAGACCCCGCCTACCTGGTTGACTACCAATATGATCGTGAAACCAACACCTACAAACGCTTTAATGGCGGACAGCCGCACCTTGACGCGAATAACCAGACTCAGGTGACGCCAACTAATATCATAGTAATGCGCGCGCCTACAAATCCCATCACGGGGGGGAGCGGCGTGCTTGACATTAACGTTAGCGGCAGTGGTGATTTGACGGTTTTCAGGGATGGCAAAGTGATCCAGGGATCATGGGAAAAAGCAGCCCCTGGCAGCCCCCTGACCCTCAAGGACGCTACGGATAAAATTATCTCCCTCTCTCCAGGTCAGACTTGGATAGAAATAGTCAGGCCGACAACACAAGTTACTATTCAGTAGTAGCAGGCCACTGAAAAACAGGTGCGATTAAATTGAAAATAATAGTCACGGGCGCTGATGGACAACTCGGATCGGAATTACAGAAAGCGCTAGGCGGCCACGATCTTTATCCGGTCGATATAGAAGAGCTGGATATCACAGACTTTCAAGAAGTTAAAAAACAGGTATCTAGTTTTGGTCCCGAAATCATCTTTCACGTAGCTGCGTTTACTGATGTTGATGGAGCGGAACTTAATCCCGATATGGCTTATAAAGTTAACGCTATCGGCACCCGTAATCTTAGCGTTGCCGCCCGGGCGTCAGGAGCTGCCATTCTTTATGTCAGCACTGATTTTGTCTTTGACGGGCGCAAGAAAACACCCTATACGGAATTTGACGATGTAAACCCGCTTTCAGTTTACGGGCGTTCAAAGCTGGCTGGTGAGCGCGACATTCAGACGTTGGCCGGCGAACATTATATCTGTCGTACAGCTTGGCTTTACGGGCAAGATGGTCAGAATTTCGTAAAATCGATGCTGAGCCTAGGTCAAGAAGGACAGACCATTCGGGTCGTCGACGACCAGGTTGGCAGCCCGACAAGCGCGGCTGATTTAGCGCAAAAACTGGTCGAGATCGGTTTAAGCGGTCGGTTCGGTATCTATCACACTACTAACACAGGTTCTGTTTCGTGGTACGGGTTTGCCAAGAAAATATTTGAATTAGCGAAAATCACACCGGATCTGCAGCCCATTGGCTCAGATCAAATGGAGCGCCCGGCCAAGCGCCCGGCTTTTTCAGTCTTAAGAGGTCTGGCTTTGGAGCTTCAGGAATTGCAGCCCCTGCGCCCCTGGGACGAGGCTTTGGCTGAATATATCACCTCTAGACATTAAAATGGGTAGCAGTTAGATTATGACTAGATGATTAGCCAATTAAAAAGCTTGCTCAACTATAAAGAGCTATTACTTAATTTCGCTAAGAAAGAACTGAAAGTAAAATATAAGAATTCGGTCCTCGGATTTTTTTGGTCTCTTCTCAATCCCATCCTGATGATGCTGGTATTCACCTTCATCTTCACCTTCATCTTCCCAAGGTATCCGGATATTGATGTCGTCCCAATATTTTTCTTGGCGGGGTTACTGCCTTGGAATTTTTTCAACTCCTCTGTCGTGGGCGCAACGACTTCGATCGTCGGCAACAGCGCGCTGATTAAGAAGGTCTATTTTCCGCGAGAGTTGTTGCCAGTATCGGTTACCATGGCCAATTTGGTCAATTTCACCCTTGAGCTGCTCGTCTTTGTCGGTTTTTTCTTAGTCTTCGCCATGTTTAACTCGCGCTTTCTGGATTTTTATAAATATTTTCCGTACCTGCTGTTGCTCGTACCGATACTGTTTTTCTTCACGCTCGGCCTATCTCTGTTGGTCGCGGCCCTCAACGTTTACTTCCGCGATATTCAGCATGTTGTCGGCATATTATTGATGGTCCTATTTTACAGCACGCCGATTATTTATCCGATAAGTTTTGTCCCTGGCGGCAAGATAGGTTTCTTGTATAGGTTGAATCCGATGACGACCATTGTGTCGTCATTCAAAAATGCGCTCTTCTATTTGACCAGTCCAAGTCTCAATTTTGTTCTATACTCGGCCGGGTCCGCGATCGTGATGTTCTTGTTTGGTTATTATATTTTTCTCCGGCTGGAACCGGAATTTGCTGAAGAAGTCTAGAGGGGGATCTTTTGGGAATGCCTGATATCTGGAAGAAATCAACTGAACCCGAAGGCGAGAAGCCGACAGTTATAGAAGCAAAAGGTGTCTGGAAAGAATTTAAGATATATCATGAACGCAACCCGAGCCTAAAAGAAACTCTGCTCAAAGGCCGACGTTCCGCCTACGAGTCTTTTTGGGCGCTCAAGGATGTCTCACTCAAGATTAAACAAGGCACAACGGTTGGCTTTATTGGCGAAAATGGGTCCGGCAAGAGCACCTTGCTCAAGCTGTTGACAAAGATCTTGCGACCGAACAAGGGCTCAATAAGTATGCATGGTAAGGTCTCAGCTCTTCTGGAGCTCGGGGCCGGTTTTCATCCGGAGCTGACAGGCAAGGAAAATATCTTCCTCAACGGCTCCATTCTAGGCCTTTCAAGGAAAGAGATACTTGAAAGGCTCGATGAAATAATCGCCTTTTCAGAATTGGAAAAATTTATCGATAGCCCGGTAAAGAACTATTCCTCAGGTATGTACGTGCGGCTTGGGTTTGCTGTGGCTATAAACGTTGAGCCCGATATATTATTGATCGATGAAATCCTGGCTGTCGGAGACGAAGCCTTTCAGCGCAAATGCTTAAATAAGCTCTATGACCTCAAAGAGCAAGGCAAGACAATTGTGATTGTCTCTCACGCGCTCGACTCTATCCGGAATATCTGTGATGAGGCCATATGGTTAGAGCACGGAGAAATTAAGGGGTCGGGGCGGGCGCCAAGTGTGGTAGACGCCTATCTTGATGAGGTCAACCGACAGGAAGAAGCTGCAGCAGGTGAAACCGATCAGCCTGAAACCGGTTCCAGGTGGGGCTCGGGAGAGGTCAAGATAACATCGGTCCGCTTTCTGGATAAAGAGGGTCAGAAGAAGTCTCTTTTTATTACCGGAGAACCTTTTCTGGTTGAAATAGATTATGAAGCTAAAGAAGAGATCTCTCGTCCGGTTTTCGGCGTAGCTATTTATTCGCGCGACGGAACTCACATAAATGGAACCAATACAAAGTTCGATAAGACGATCTTTGATAAAATAAAAGGCTGGGGGACAGTTCGGTATGAGATCAAAGAGTTACCGCTGCTCAAGGGGAGCTATGCCCTGTCTGCGGTTGTCTATGATTATTCTTGTTTGCACGCCTTTGACCATCACGAACGGGGTTACCTGTTTAATGTCTCGTCGGGTGAGATCAGCGACTATGGCGTTTTCAATATCCCGTGTACCTGGTCTCTAAAAGAGTGAGACAGTTGTGTAAAGGATGTTTTTAGTTGGTAAAAAAAGATCTGCTTGAGTTGCCCTTTGACCAGTTTCAGCGGTATCAAACGTTGTCGGACTTTGTCGATCATGTTCGCAAAACGCCTAAAACGCCACTCAAAATACTCGACGTTGGCGGCTATCCCGGCCTAATCAGGGATTTTCTTCCCGACGACGATATCATAGTGGCTGACGTTCTTGCCTCAGATATTGAAAACTATGTTCAAATAGACGGGGAAAAACTTCCCTTTGATGACGGCTCGTTTGATCTTGTAACAAGCTGCGACACCTTGGAGCACGTGCCGGCGCAAAACAGGCGAAGCTTTATTTCCGAACTAACCAGAGTTTCTCGAGAATTTCTTTTTCTTACAACGCCTTTCGAT
>JAUVQD010000118.1 GCA_030598355.1 Actinomycetes bacterium | reverse complement strand
TTTTGCCTTTGCGACTGAGATTGTGGCCAATCAGATGATTGGCAGCCTCTAAGATGCGTTCGGTTGAGCGATAATTCTGTTCCATCTTTATGACGTCCGCGCCGGGAAAATCTCGCTCGAATTCCAGGATATTGCGAATATCGGCGAGACGAAAAGCGTATATCGACTGATCTTCGTCACCGACAACAGTGAGATTAGCGTCTTTCCCCGCTAACAACTTTACCAGGCGATATTGAACAGGATTAGTATCTTGATATTCGTCGACCATAATATAATGAAACTTTTTTCGATAGCTCTCAAGAACTTCAGGATTTTCCTCAAGAAGCCGGATTGTCTGGACCATGAGGTCGTCAAAGTCCATCGCGTTCGCTGCCTTTAATTTGCGTTCATAGCGCAGGTAAACAGCGGCCGCTACCTTTTCAGGGTTAGAAAAGGCGCTTTTGCGATATTCGTCGGAGTCTTGAAGCTGATTCTTGGCCGCGCTAATTTTTGATGCGATCCCGATGGGCGGATATTCTTTGGGATCAATAGCCATTTCCTTGAGGCATTCCTTAATTACCTGACGCGAATCCCGGGCGTCGTAGATCGCGAAATTTGAATCATACTCAACCAGACGCGCGTATTTTCTTAAAATTCGATTGCAAGCAGAATGAAAAGTTCCAACCCACATATTCGCGGCCAAACTTATCCCGAGGAGTTTCTCAACCCGAAGCCTCATTTCATCGGCGGCCTTATTGGTGAAAGTAATGGCTATGATCGCCATCGGATCAATGTGACATATCTTGATCAGGTAACCAATTTTGTAGATAAGCAGCCGCGTCTTCCCACTGCCGGCGCCCGCCAAAACCAACAAAGGCCCCTCGGTATGGGTAACCGCTTCCCTTTGAACATCATTGAGATCACGAAGTATGTCGTCAGCTTCCGTAAAAAACTCCCCTTAAGATTACAGATTTGCGTATGATCTTTTTATTATAGACAAAATTGAAGATGCCCCAACTAAAAGTCGGGGCATCTATGCAAAGAACCCAAGGGGTTTTGGGGCAATTTAGGAATCCAGCGAAAAAACCTGTTCGCTAGAAAATGGATTCGAATCTACACTGTTTTCATCTGCGCGATCTGCGAACGACGCGGAATGATCCGGTTTTTCCACACTATCTTCAACTGGTACTGGTTGTTCTGATTCTTGAGGTACCTGATCTACTGAGACTGCCTGTGCCTGCAATGAGACAACAGGAATTCTCTCAACGCTAAAATTAATTGGCTCGGTAACGTAGACACTCAAATCAGCTTCATCGCTTCCTTCACGAATTTCGCTCTGAAGTAAGTCGATGGCTTCTTTTTCGGTGTCACAAAGAGTTTGATTTTTGTTTGAATTAACGACTAAATATTTCACTTAAGCAACTATCCCCTTTCTTTTTCTAATCAATATTTATATCGGGCCAAGAAGACAGAAGCTTTAGCAAAAAAACAGAAAATGTTTCCAATCAAGCCCTCTGTGCCACAGAGAAACACAGCTTTTGGTTTTTTGATTGTCTAAAATGGGTAACATCAGGATATGAAAGTCCATGCAGATCAACTAGACACATTTAGCGAGGTTTCCAAACAACTGCGAGCTTGTACCTGGGATATCTTTTCAAACTGGCTCGAGGAGACCCAAACTCAACAATCACGAGAGCAAAAAGGCCTCGACGACTATCGCCATCAGATATTAGATAATCTGCCAACATTGATTGGTGGTTTAACTAAAGTTATAGAGGATCCCATGTTCCTGATGGATTTGGAGGCGGGCGGGCGCTTATTTGAGACCGCAAAACAATATGGAGATTACCAGCATGAAGCTGGTTTTTCTATGGAAAAAGTCTTGAACGACTTCAGCTTGCTCCGCGAAAAACTCTGGCTCTTTTGTGAAAGATTTGTTCCTTCGAATGACCGTAGCCTATTTGAGCTGGAAAGACGTCTAAATATTGCTCTTGATCGTATTATTGTGATCGCGGTGGAGTCCTATCACAACCGCTCAAGCGCAGAAATGCTCGAATTAGCCCAGAGAGACAAACTAACAGGCTTTTTGCATATGAAAGCTTTCCACAGAACCCTTGATCGAGAAATCATACGCGCAAAACGATATCGACTCCCACTAACCCTGGTCTATACGGATATTGATAACTTCAAGCGTTTTAACATTGAGGAAGGACGGCTGGAAGGCAATCAACTATTAAGAGAGGTCGCGCGAGAAATAGCGAACGTCGTTCGGGCTTCTGATTATTCGGCCCGGCTCAGCGGTGATGAATTCGCGATTATCATGCCGCATACAAATATCGTTGGCGCGAAACGAGGCGCCGACCGAATCAGGCGCGCTGTGCGCAAGGTAAGACGGGATGATAATCGAATAACGATAAGTCTTGGGTTGGCGTCATTTCCCGACCACGCTAGTGATAATACAAGCCTCGTTGAGCAGGCCGGGTTGGCCCTGAATTGCGCTGAAGAAGACGGCGGAGACGCCGCGCACGCCGCTTCTTAAATAACCACTGTTTCACTAAAATTAACTGTGTAAACGATCTCGTGCCTTCTGCACAAAGTCATTCTGTTTTCGCGCCAATTTCGCACCCATAGAACCGCGCCAATTTGATTTATTGACTACAACCCGATAGAGAGGCTTTTCTTGAGCACGCCAGCGCAATTTGTACTTCTCCCGCCCGCGAAGAAAGTCAAAAACACCAGCGTTTTCGGATAACGCTTTCTTCATCAGATTAAAGATGAGGACTGAGGATACACTATATTTTGACAAAGCGGGATCAAAGCCTCCTAAATAGTAGCTGTAGCTTTGACCGTACTTAAAACCGTAGACAGCGGCGGCCGGCTGATTGTCAATGAATGAGAGGCTCAATACCAACGTCCCGCTTGAAGCCAATTTGTTCGCGAGATCAAGATGAAATTTGCGGTTCTTCTGACCGAAAAAGAGACCCGGCAAGCGCTTCTTTCGCCATCTCTGTTGGTGTAGATCAAAAAAGAACGCCATGCCCTCCTGAATTTCAGACTCATTTTCATAGAATCTCTCCTCATACTGGAAATCACGACGCAATCTTCTGTCAGCATAGATGACATTCTTGCGAAATTTTTTGCTCAGCTGAGGTAAATACTCGTCAATTGATTCCGGCATTGGCACTGCAAAGGTTGGTTCTTGTTCGAAGACTGAGATCTTCAGTCTTTTGCCTAATGCTTCTTTAATCACCGAAGCCGTCGACTCGTCCACTTGATGAAGATCGATGAGATCAAAATCGGTATCGGTGGCAGCCAATATCAAAGCGCGTACTAAGCCTTCATCGGCACGATTAGTCAGAAAACCACCATAATCGCTTGGCCCGCTCCCAATTGATATCAGACGGCGAATAGGTATGCCCATCCAGGATCTGCTTTTCACAAGTGGCGCGAGGCCGCAGATTTCCTGTTCTTTTGAGACAGAAACAATAAATGGCTCCAGGGCCCGGCCGTAGTGACTTAACCACGTATCGCACCAGTCCCACGACTGAAAGACGGTCGCTTCACACTCTGCCTCCAGTCGACGCCAATTACCCTCTAGTTCACTGAAGACATTATGGCCCTCAAAAATTTCCGTTTTCAGCACGTATTCATCCCAGAAGCAGTTTGCCAGGTACATTCATTTACATTAGATCAAAACCGCGCCATAAGCAGCGCGGTTTTCTGTCGGGATGGCCGGATTTGAACCGGCGGCCTCAGCGTCCCGAACGCTGCGCTCTACCAAGCTGAGCCACATCCCGCAAACTATAGAGACAAAATCAGATGAATTGTAACCTACTCAAGAGCCGTCGGCAAAATTTATCTGGCGACCGTAAATAATAGAACATAGCTAGCAACATCTCTAGCGTTATCGGTTCTTAGAATAACTCTGAATTTACTTTGCTCTCCAGGTCCTAGCGTCGACCTGTCAACGAGAGTCTGTTTTTTGCCAAGAAGTTTCCACTTTATACTCTTAAATGTCACTACAGCGGTAACCTGTCTAGCAGTAATCTCTCCCACATTTTCAACTACTCCAAAAACCTCATAAGTGTCTTTGTTGACCATTCCGGAATGAGTAACGACTTCCGCTATTGCTTTATTCTCTTCCGGTGGGCTATCAGCAGGGTCAATAGGTTCTTCACGAATAGTAGCGTCAAGCGGCACCGATAAATCATCGGTCGGCACTCCCGAAGTTTTCGGGGCATCTCCGTCTATTCTAGTTCGTTTTTGAGGCCGGGAAAGCGCCGTAAAAACCAACACCAATATGAGAAGAAGAACGATCACTACTTCAACCGCAACGCGTCTATTCATTTTCGCCGTCCGCTTCTAAAAGACCCACTTCCCAACTGGTCACTAATCGCAGTCAATTATAGCAGATGGCCTAGGCAGAAGTTAAAAACCAGAGATATCCGGAGATTTCACATTGGATCCAAGTAGATTGGCAAGTTCATCCGGGCGTGAAGATTTAGAAAGCGCCTCATCAGGCGTTATTGTGCCATTCTTGACTAGTTCCACAAAAGAATTTTCCATGCTGACCATCCTGTCGCCTGTACCCATCGCTAACAGCTGTGGAATCTGGTGAGTTTTGCCTTCCCTTATCACGTTACGAACAGCCGGTGTCGCCACCAGTATTTCAAAACAAGCGACTTGGCCCTGTCCGTCACTTTTCTGAACTAATACCTGTGAAATAACAGCGAGCAAGTTTGTGGACATCGTCATTCGAATCTGTTGTTGTTGGTGGCTCGGGAAAACATTTATAATTCTGTCAATACTCTGCCCCGCGTTGCTTGTGTGCAGCGTGCCAATGGAAAGATGACCGGTTTCGGCCGCAGTTATGGCCATCGATATTGTTTCAATATCTCTCATATCCCCAACTAAGATAACGTCAGGATCTTGCCGAAGCACATATTTTAGAGCGTTGGCGAAAGACTTTGTGTCTCGGCCAACCTGGCGTTGATTGACCATTCCTTTTTTGTCCGCATGAATGAACTCTATCGGCTCTTCAACTGTCATGATATGGCACTCGTCGTGAGTATTTCGATGATCGATAATCGCAGCCTGTGTGGTCGACTTCCCGCCGCCGGCCGGACTAGTGACTAGAATAAGACCGCGCGGGCGCATAGCGAGATCCGCTATGACTGGGGGCAGCCCCAGTGATTCCAT